>DATGKC010000313.1:0-2592 GCA_035294845.1 Planctomycetaceae bacterium
GCTCCAGTCGCGCGACCTCATCGCCGATTCGATCGAAACCGTCACCTGCGCGCAGTGGTACGACGCCAACATCTCGATTCCCGGCTGCGACAAGAACATGCCGGGCTGCATTATGGCCATGGCCCGATTCAATCGGCCCTCGCTCATGGTCTATGGCGGGACGATTCGCGCAGGCTGCCTGGGCGACCAGAAACTCGACATTGTCTCGGCCTTTCAAGTCTACGGCGAATACATCGCCGGCAAAATTTCGGACCAACAGCGGCAGGAGGTCGTCCGCAAGAGCTGTCCGGGGCCGGGCGCCTGCGGCGGCATGTACACGGCCAACACGATGGCCTCGGCCATCGAAGCCATGGGCATGTCGCTCCCTTATAGTTCGTCGATTCCGGCCGAAGACCCGCTCAAACTCGGCGAATGTTTCGCCGCCGGCAAGGCTATCCGCAGGCTGCTCGAGAACGACATCAAGCCCCGCGACATCATGACGCGGCCGGCATTCGAGAACGCCATGGTCGCCGTGATGGCCTTGGGGGGCTCGACCAATGCCGTGTTGCACCTCGTTGCGATCGCCCGCGCGTGCGAGGTTTCCCTGGCGATCGACGATTTTCAATCGGTCAGCGACCGCATCCCGTACATCGCCGACCTCAAGCCCAGCGGCAAATACGTGATGGAGGACCTGCACTACGTGGGAGGCACTCCGGCGGTTCTCAAATACCTGCTCGAAAAAGGACTTTTAGACGGAAATTGCCTGACGGTGACGGGAAAGACGCTGGCTGAGAATCTCAAAAGTCTGGACGGCCTCAAGGAAGGCCAAAAGATCATTCACAAGCTCGAAGAGCCGATCAAAAAGTCGGGCCATATCCGCATATTGCGCGGCAATCTCGCCCCCGAAGGCGCCGTGGCCAAGATCACAGGTAAAGAAGGGCTGGTCTTCAGCGGCCCGGCCCGCTGCTTCGATTCGGAAGAGCTGATGCTGGCGGCGCTCGAACAAAAAAAGATCGTCAAGGGCGATGTCGTCATCATTCGCTACGAAGGCCCCAAGGGGGGGCCGGGCATGCCCGAAATGCTGACTCCGACGTCGGCCATCATGGGGGCCGGGCTCGGCTCGGAGGTGGCCTTGATGACCGATGGCCGATTTTCGGGCGGCTCGCACGGATTCATCGTCGGCCACATCTCGCCTGAAGCGCAGGGGGGCGGGCCGATCGCGCTGGTCCGTGACGGCGACACGATCACGATCGACGCCGAAGCGAACCGCATCGACGTTCACGTCTCACCCGACGAACTGGCCCGCCGCAGGGCCTCGCACCAGGATCCCCCCTTTAAGGCGCGCCGCGGGACGCTTTACAAGTACATCAAGAACGTCAAAAGCGCGTCAGAAGGATGTGTGACGGACGAGTGATCCGGTGTGCTCAATCGCCCTACACGCGATCCCGGCGGCGCCTGCTCTGGTCGGGAATTTGTATGGCGTTGCTGCACGCCGTTAACTAGAATTCGAAACCGCGAGTGTGCGGGTGGTCTCAAGATGGGACGGGCCATTGTCCGATTCGGTCAGCCAGTGGATTGTCGACCTGCAGAACGGAGACGCTGAGGCCGCTCAGCGTCTGTGGGACCGTTACTTCGCCAAGCTGGTCTCATTGGCGCGCTACCGGCTGTGGAGAATTCCACAGCGCTCGGCCGACGAAGAAGATGTCGCGGTGAGCGTGTTTGAGAGCCTGTGCCGCGGCGCCAGCGCCGGCCGTTTCGCCGCGCTCAAAGACCGCCAGGACCTGTGGTGGCTGTTGGCGGCCATCACCAAGCAAAAGATCGTCAATCACCTGCGGCAGTGCCGGGCCGAACGTTGTGGCAAACAAGTTCGATGCGAGACCGAAGTCGGCTGCGACGTGCGCACCGGGGAACCATTCGATCTCGATTCGGTGCTCGACGCCGAACCGACTCCCGAGCTGGCGGTCGAAGTGGAAGACCATTGGCAGATGTTGCTCAACCGCCTTCGTAATAGGAGGTTGCGCGCGATTGCGCGCATGCGGATCGAAGGTTACGAGATTCATCAAATTGCCGCCAAACTTCGGATCTTGCCGAGGGCCGTGCAGCGCAAGTTGCACCTGATCCGCGGCATCTGGTGGGAGGAACTGGAAAGATGACAGGTGATCTGGAGAGCCTGAGCGGGCGTTACGGCAGTCCCACGCCGATCAACGATGAGATCGACATCATTTGCGACGACTTCGAGAATGAATGGATCGAGGGGCGCCAGCCCCGCATCGACGAATATGTGACGCGAATTGATGAACGCCATCGTCAGACCTTGTACGCCGAACTGATCGCGGTCGACTTCGGTTACCGCATGAAGAACGCCCCCGAGCCCGGCGCTTTGGGCAAAGAAGCGGATCCCGATGACTCGGGTCTGTTTCACGTGATATGCAGCCAGCTCAAAGCGCGGGGAGATGCTGCGGCCCAATCGAGCGCCTTGGGAACGATCGCTCATTACGAGTTGCTGGAGCAAATCGGCGCGGGCGGATTCGGCACAGTCTGGCGGGCGCGCGACCCCCGCCTTGAGCGAACGGTCGCGGTCAAGATTTCCCGCGTCGATCGCGCCGGCCCCCT
>DATGKC010000314.1:0-3854 GCA_035294845.1 Planctomycetaceae bacterium
TCAACGAGCCGGCGCTGTGCGGCGAGGCGATTCGCGCATTGGCGGCCTACGATGATCCGCGGACCCCCGAATTGCTGCTGGCGGTCTACGCTCGGCTCACCGCCGGCCAAAAGCGCGATGCCCTGGCGACTCTTGCCTCGCGGGCCCCTTATGCCCAAGCCCTGCTGGAAGCAATTGAGGCGAAGGTCGTTCCCGCCGTCGATCTTTCCGCTGATCTTGTTCGCCAGATGCGAAACTTGAAAGACGACGAGCTTGATCGGCGAATTGTCGCCGTGTGGGGCATAGTCCGCGATACTCCCGAAGACAAAGCGCGGCTCATCGGGCACTACAAACGGCTCTTGGGGGCGCAGCCTTCGGCGCCCGACGATTTGCCGCTGGGCCGGGCCGTGTTCGTTAAGGTCTGTCAGCAATGCCACGCCTTGTTCGGCGTCGGCGGAAAAATCGGACCAGAGCTGACGGGATCGAACCGGGCTGACATCAATTATCTGCTGTCGAACGTGCTCGATCCTTCGGCGGTGATGGCGCGCGAGTACATGCCCACTATCGTCGTAACCACAGGAGGCAGAGTCATTACGGGTCTTGTGCGCGAAGACACGGGGGGCGCGCTGACGGTCGTGACGGCCAACGAAACGGTCGTCGTTCCGCGGAGCGAAATTGAAGAGCAGAAGCTGGGCGAAAAGTCGATGATGCCTGACGACCTGCTGAAGCCTCTGTCGGATGCCGAAGTGCGGGCTTTGATCGCCTATCTGGCCAGTCCGCGGCAGACGCCGCTTTTGGCCACGCCCGACACGCTCGCCGGGTTCTTCAACGGCAAAGACCTGACCAATTGGGTGGGCAATTCCGAACTCTGGCGCGTCGAAAATGGCGAAATCGTGGGCGCGAGCCAAGGGCTGGAACGAAACGAGTTTCTCGTCAACCAGCTTCTCTTGTCGGATTTCCGGCTGTCGCTGAAGGTCAAGCTGGTCCCGAACTCCGGGAACAGCGGCATTCAGTTTCGAAGCGAGGCGCTCCCCGGGGGCCTCGTCAAGGGTTATCAGGCCGACGTGGGGGCCGGCTGGTGGGGAAAGCTCTACGAAGAGCATGGCCGCGAACTTTTGTGGAAGGACTCGGGAGAAAAGCATGTTCGTTCCGAAGATTGGAACGAATATGAAATCGTGGCCGTCGGCAGCCGCGTGCGAACGTCGATCAACGGCAAGTTGTGCGTCGACCTCGATGATCCGCCCGGCAGCCGTCGTGGAATCCTCGCCCTGCAACTGCATTCCGGCGGCCCATTCGAAGTTCGCTTTAAGGATTTCGCGCTGGAACTCAACCCAAAAATCGGTAGATAGAGCGGGACTTTTCTCCTGAAGCCAAATGCCAGGGCCGGCACTGCAAAGGCCGCAATGATGATTGCGGCCAAATCCGGCAAGGTCGATCGGCATGGCACTGACGCTCAGACAACGAATTTTTTCGACGCTCGCGCCGTTGCTCTTGTTGCTGGCCGTGCTGGGAGGCGCCGGCGTCATCTTGCTCTCGCGCCTGGGCGACAGCGCGAAAAAAATCTTGCGCGAGAATTACGACAGCATCATCGCTATGGAAAGGCTCAACGAAGCCCTGGAGCGAATCGATTCGTCGTTCCAATTCGCCCTCAGCAAGTCCGATGAAATTCACAATAAGGCGCGCCGGCAGTACGAGCAAAACTGGCCGGCCTACCTCGATGCGCTGAACACGGAAAAAAACAACATCACGATCCAGGGCGAAGCCGAGCTGGTGGCGGAGCTGGCGGCCCTGACCGACGCCTACCGCGAGAAGGGCGATGAGTTCCACGCGCGCCCGACGGGCGATCCGCAGCAGCATGAAAAGTATTTTGGCTCGGGCGGGCTCCTGGAATCATTTATCCAAATCAAGCGAGTTTCGGGAGAAATCCTACGGCTCAACCAGAGCAATATGGAGGCCTCCGGCAAAGAGGCGCAGCGCATTGCCCGGCATTCTTTGGCGTGGTTCGCCGGCGGAATGGCCGTAGCCATCGTGTTCGCATGCATTCTGGCCTGGCATACGGTCGCTTCGATACTGCGGCCGATCCAGGCGATGACCAGCGCCGCGAAGCAAATCAGCGCCGACAACCCCAACCAGGTCGTGCCCTACGTCGGCCGCGACGAGCTCGGCCAGCTCGCGCAGGCCTTCAACACCATGGCCCATCATTTGCGCGATTACCGCGAGTCGCAATCGGCCCGGCTGTTGCGCGCGCAGCAGACGATCCAGGCCACCATCGACTCGTTTCCCGATCCGGTTTTGGTGATCGATTTCGAAGGTTATGTGGAAACGGCCAATCCGGCCGCCCGGCGCCTGCTGGGAGTCGTTCCCAAGCAAAAAGATCAGGCCGTCGCTGCGATCTGGCATCCGCCCGAGCCCCTGCGCCAACCGCTCTCCGAGGCCCTCAAGGGCGAGCGAGATTTTCTTCCCGAGGGGTTCGAGCGCGCCATTCTGTTCGGTTCCAACGGCCACGAGCGCGTCATGCTTCCGCGCATCCTGACGATTCGCGACCCGTACGGCAGCGCGCTGGGCGCGGCCGTTCTGCTGCAAGACGTGACCCGTTTGCGCCTGCTCGATCAGGTCAAAAGCAATCTCGTGGCGACGGCCGGCCACGAATTGAAGACGCCGCTCACCAGCGTGCGCCTCGCTCTGCATCTTTTGCTGGAGGAGAACCTGGGCCCCCTCACTCCCAAACAGGTCGAGCTCTTGCTCGACGCTCGAGAGAACAGCGAGCGGCTGCTGACGGTGGTCAATAACCTCTTGGATTTGGCGCGGCTCGAACAGGGAGCCCGGCAATTGGAGACAAGGCCCGAATCCCCCGCATCGCTGCTCCAGGCGACCGCCGATGCCATTCGTCCCCAGGCCGAAGATAAGGGAATTGAAATTTTGGTGAGTGTTTCCCCCGGGCTCCCCGCGGTCGCAGTCGATGCGTCGCGATTGGGCCTGGCGCTGCGAAATCTGCTCGATAACGCGCTGGAATACACCGATCGCGGCGGCCGAATCACGTTGGCGGCCGGCGCCGATGCCGAAGGCGTCGTTCTCTCGGTCGCCGACACGGGCATCGGGATTCCCGGCGAGCAACTGGTGCACGTCTTCGACAAATTCTTCCGCGTGCCGGGACAAAGTCGTGGCGCAGGCACCGGCTTGGGATTGGCGATCGTCCACGAAATCGTGGCCGCGCACGGCGGCGCCGTCTCTTGCGAAAGCCGGCCGGGCGCGGGGACCGTGTTCCGGCTCAGGCTTCCCAAAGCGGCCGAGCGCGCCGCCGGCGATTCGACGTTCGTCGGCAGTGTCGCGGCCGAGCCGCCAATCTCCCGCTGACGAGAGGATCCTCTTTCGTGTCCACGAGCGATTCCCGTCCCACTCCCGAACGCTTCCTCGCGCTGATCCGCCAGCAGCAGCGCGGCCGGCTGAAGATTTATCTCGGATTCGCAGCCGGCGTGGGCAAAACCTTCGAAATGCTGCAAGAAGGCCGCCGCTTGAAGCGGCAAGGGGTCGACGTAGTCATCGGCATGGTCGAAACCCACGGTCGCGAAGAAACCAAGGCCCAGATCGGCGAATTGGAACAGGTGCCGCGCCGCACGATCGAATTCCGCGGCGTTATTCTCGAAGAGATGGATCTCGACGCATTGCTGACCCGCCGGCCCAGCGTGGCGCTGGTCGACGAGCTGGCCCATACCAATGCGCCGGGGAGCCGCAACGCCAAGCGCTACCAGGACGTTGACGAGCTGTTGCGCGCGGGAATCAACGTGATCAGCACGCTCAACATCCAGCACCTCGAGAGTCTGTACGATGTCGTCGAGCGGGCGACCGGCGTTAAGGTCAAAGAGCGCATTCCCGAT
>DATGKC010000315.1:0-6867 GCA_035294845.1 Planctomycetaceae bacterium
TTCCGCCGCGGCGATCGTTTCGTGCAATTGCCTCTCCAGGACGCGCGACCGAGCCCGCCACAACAGGTGGCACGCCGGCGAATAGGACAACGGCCGCCGCGAAAAGAAGCGCGCCCAATCGCGAATCCGGTCTTCCAGTGACGTCTTGCGGCCCAGGAGCTTCAGCATCTCCGCATCGCGAATCTGCCCGACCAGGAAATACCAATCGCGGGGATATATCGGGAAGACCCCCTTTTTCGCATTCTCGGCTGCGTGCAAGGCCACTTCATTGAAGCCGTCGATGTTGATGACCAGATCGAACTGGCCGCCTTGTGCCAGAACGTAATTGAGAGCCATGAGCTGTTGAGGCTGCTTGTAGCCTCCGCCGGCCAGGCACACGACGAGAAACTTCTTGCCGTGGTATTCGGCGCGCTTTGCCAGCTTCTCAAGCGTGACCTGGATTCCCTGGCGGTAATACACCTCGGCCACCGAGCCTCCAAAGATGCCGACGATCACGACGCCGGGCGCACGGTGCTCGACAACCGGGCGGCGGCTGGGAAAACCGTCGAAAGGGCGATTGGTGAACTCCTCGGGCCACAGAAACGGGTATTTGAAGTTCGGGTCATCGGGCCGCCAGCCGGGCCTGGTCACCGACCCCAAATAGGGATGGATAACGCCTGTCGCGAAGTCGGGCATTGCTTCGGGCTTGCCCGAACGTGCCGCGGCCGCCCGTTCGCCGGCCGCGGCCGACCAGGTGTACCAGCGGCCATAATGCATGCGATAGGCGCACAGCGACACGACTTCCAACAAGAGATACAGCGACACCAGCACAATCGCCGTGAAGGCAAGCCGTTTGCGGCGAGATAGCTTTCTTCCTGTGTTCATGGCTGACAAATATGATGCTACCGGCGCCGCGCAGCCGCGTCACGCCAAGGGCCGGGTGGCCCGGCCGCGTGCGTCAGCACCGGCCGGGTCGCGCAGCGACAAGAGGCCGCGCCCTGTGCGTCCATTTACCGATCGCGGCACTTCGGTTCAAATCGGCGGTTTCATCGATCACAAATTGGCGGCGCGCAACGCCGCGGGATTGGCGAAAGCCGGCTCTGCCAAGAGCGCGAATGGAGCAGCCTCTTGTTCCTGCGGAACCCGCCCGCCCTTCGGGACGGACGGGCCACCCGAATAGGCCGCGCACGGCTGGGGTGGCCCGGCCGCGTGCGCGGAGCACCGGCCGGGTCGCGCAGCGACAAGAGGCCGCGCCCTGTGCGTCCATTTGCCAATCGCGGCACTCCGGTTCAAATCGGCGGCTTCATCGATCACAAATTGGCGGCGCGCAACGCCGCGGGATTGGCGAACGCTGGCTCTGCCAGGAGCGCGAATGGCGCAGCCTCTTGTTCCTGCGGAACCCGCCCGCCCTCCGGGACGGACGGGCCACCCGGTGGCAGCGCAGATCGGAAAAAGTCTTCGAATTCGCGGACGGCGGCGAGGTCTTCGAACAGTGCGGAACTCCTTGCGTTGATTTCGGCGCGCGCCTGTGCGTTGAATCCGGGATCGGTTCCCAGGCGCACCGCCAGGTCGACATATTCATTCACATCGCGGGCGATCAGCGTTCTGTAGTCCATTTTACGATAGCAGCCGGCCGTCACCCGCCCGCGCATGTAGCCTGACGGAAGCGTCACGACCGGAATCCCCAGCCCGAGCGCCTGAAAGCTGGTGTTGCCGCCTCCAAAGTGCAGCGGGTCGAGCGCCACGTCGGCCGATGCCAACAGCCGCAAGAAAGCGCTGCGATCGACGCGCGGGACGAAGATCACGCGCTCAGAAAGGCCGCTCAATGTCGATTCGAAACGCTTCGAGAGCATTTGAGTCCAGTGCCGGTGCGGCGCTTCGATCAAAACGACTCTTCCCGCCGGATCGCGCGCCAGAATGTCAGCCAAAAGCGGGTCGAAATCGGGATGAAACTTGAAAAGGCTTTGCGGGCATACATAAAGATGGGCGCTTTGCGGCAAGCCGAATTCCCACCGGGCGGATTCACGATCGACTGCCGTTGAGCCGCGTGCCGGATCAGCCTGCTCGGCGCAGCCCGCCAGCCGCGGCCGGTAATAGTATGTCGGCAGCGATTTCAACAGAACAAGGCGTTCGGAATAATGATCGGCGGCGCCGGCCGGCTCGACGAGCGCGCTCGAAATGAAATAGTCAATGTTGGGAATGCAGGTCGTCACGGGATGCCCCCACAGCGCACACTGCACTCGGGCCAGTCGCGAATGCGCCAGCGTCGTGCTCACCGGCTCCATACCGATGTCGGGATAAACGAGCACATCGAGCTGTGCATCGGCCACGAGGCGGCGAGCAGCCGAGACGTCTTCGGGCAACACGGCGAACGAATCAGCACATGAGCGCAGGAAAGCCACCGTCTCATCCTGCGCCTCGCCAACCAGAAACACGCTCACGCAGAAGTCGTCTCTTGAAAGTTGCCCGATCAATCCCTTCGTCAGATCGCCAATCGTATGCTCGCGCAGAAATTTCGACAAAAAACCGATACGGATCGGACGCGGCGACGGATTTTCGACGCCGGCGTTCTGCGCCGCCGATTTTCTGGCAGTCGCTGATTTCACTTCAAAATGCGGTGCGCTGAGGGCGGCTCGCGTTTCACGTCCATGCGCCGACGTTTCCGGCACAGAACGGCAAAGCTGGGCCATGCGCGAGGCCAGCTCACGGTCATCAAGCCCCTGATAGGCCAGCAGAAAATTGACCGGGACGGCCTCTCGCGACGGATCGAACGACACGCGCTCAGCAAGCAACCGCGACAGGTTTGCCTCCAACGTCTCGCGGCAGCGCCGCAATTCGCCGACAGACGCATAAACCGGAGGCAGCATCATCGCCGCATGCGCCTTGAGTCGCGGATTATATTGCAGTTCGAGCGCCCGCCCGTAAAACGGTACCGCCTCGCTCAGCCGTCCCTGCATGGCCAGCACGTTGGCCAGGTTCCCCGGAGCGTCGAGCGCGTAGGGGTCGATGTCGATGGCCTGGCGCAGCAGGCGCTCGGCTTCGTCGAGCCGCATTTGAGATTGGAGCACGCTTCCCAGGTTGTTGAGCGCCGCTGCCGAACGCGGATCGAGGGCCAGCGCCTCGCGGTAGCAGATCTCGGCGTCGCCGTGCCGGCCGGCCAGGCTCAAGAGCGCGCCCAAGTTGTTCCGCGCGTCGGCAAATTCGGGGCGCAAGTTGAGAGCGGCTTCATAGGCTTGACGCGCCGGCTCAATCCGTCCCAACTGCTGCAGGGCCGTCCCCAGATTGTTCAGCGCTTCGACGAAGCGCGGCTGTCGTTCGAGCGAGCGGGCATAACAACCGACCGCGTCGATCAACCGGCCTTGTGCCAGCCGCACATTGCCCAAGTTGAAATGCCCCCCCGCCAATCGCGGGAGCAGCGCGATAAGCCGCTCGAAGCATTCGCCGGCAGCCGCGAGCTCGCCGATTGCCAGGTGAGTGATCCCCAGATCGTTCCAGGCTTCGGCGAATTCGGGATGCAGCTCGACGGCCTGCTGGAAGCGCAGCCGCGCGCCCACGTTGTCTCCGCGCTTCTGAAGGATCACGCCCAGGCTGTAGTGGGCGTGCGCATGGCCGGGGGCGAGTTCCACGGCGTGCAGAAAGCTATCGATGGCCTCGTCCAACCGGCCCAATTCGTGGCAGATGGTGGCGAGATCCGCATGATAGATGGCGTTTGACGGGTCGATCGAGACGGCGCGGCTGATGCAATCGACGGCCTGTTCCGGACGTCCGCACCGATGAACGACCAGGCCAAAGAGATGCCAGGCCGCCGCGTGCTGCGGATCGACCCGCAAGACCTGTTCGTATAACCGCTCGGCCTGTTCGAGCGCGCCGGCCTGCTGCATCGCCAGTGCCCGCGCAAAATTGCTTCCCTGACTGCTCACGGGAGTCCTTTCCTCGGGTCTTGAGCTGAGACTCGCAACCCCGTTGAACTTTTTGGCTTTGAGTAGGCATTACAAGTCGTTCCGGCGAATTTGTCCATGCCGTTTTTGAGGCGACTTCTTTACCAATCCGCGCAATATGCGCAAATTAATGGCATCCAGCGATTCGCCGTTTTCCTGGCCTTTCGGCGTTTCCAGGTACATCGGGACGGTCGCGAAGCGCGGGTCGTTGAGCAGGTAGCGAAACGGGGCCTTGCCGAGCTTCCCCGCGCCGATCTTGGCGTGGCGATCGACGCGGCTCCCGAGCTCGCGGACGCTGTCGTTCAAATGGAAGGCGCGAATCCGCTCCAGGCCGATCACCCGATCGAACTCGTCCATCGTGGCCTCGTACTGCTTTCTGGTTGTGATCGCGTATCCGGCGACGAAAATATGGCACGTATCGACGCACACGCCGATGCGCTCGGGCCGCTCGACATGGTCGGCAATTTTTGCGAGCTGCTCGAAGCGGTGCCCGAGGTTATTGCCTTGTCCGGCGGTCGTTTCCAGAAGCGTCAGCGTGCGGAACCCCGCGGTGCTGCGGTGAGCGATGTCGAGGGCAGAAATGATGCGCGCCAGACCCTCTTCCTCAGACGAATCGACAAAGCTCCCCGGGTGCATGACGACGCCCATCAGCCCCAGCGCTTCGGCCCGTTCAAGTTCGACCGTGAAGGCGTCCAACGATCTTTGCCACAGCTCCCGATTCGGACTGGCCAGGTTGATGAGATAGCTGTCGTGTGCGCACGGGAATTGAACGCCGGTCGATTTGAGGGCCGATCGGAATTGGTCGATGTCGGACTGAGCCAGCGGCTTGGCTTTCCACTGATTGTTGTTCTTGGTGAAGATCTGAACGACATCCATGCCGAGTGCAGCCGCAAGCTCGACAGCCTTGTAATAGCCGCCGGCAATGGATTGATGAGCGCCGAGCAAGGGCATCGCCGGGTTTGCCACAAGAGTTCGAAAAAGAGTGCCCTCCCAAGAAGTCCACTTCGCATTGACGTGAAATAAGGGCGAATCGACCGTCTGTCAAGGCGCCACTTGCCAAAAGAGCCGGGTGGCCCATAAGATTCAAATTGTGAGCGTTTAGCGCAAGGATCGAAAATGGGAAACCAGCCCGTGGAAATTGCCGGCGCGATCCTGCTTGTGATCGCGGCCTTCATAATTCTTTTGCGCAAGCCATTTCGCGCCTGGCGTCACAAACGCGAAGCGCTGCGCGCCCGGCACGACTTCCGGCGGCAGCGCGAGTTATTGGAAGCCAAGTTTTTCGATCTGGCGGCCGCCTCGGGCAAGCCTCGCGGTTTGCGGTGGGTCGAATGCGACTGGCTGGAATCGGTGACGTTCGCACGCGACCGGCAGACGGGACTCTTGACGGCATTCGTCGCCGTCAACATTCGCTTCGAAGCCGTCGAGGGGGGCGATATGGAAGGGCTCGCCGCCGTGGGAAACATCCGCGATGCGGCCGCCGTGTTTCACTACCAGCGCGGCCGCTGGGGAACGGGCGGCAAAGCCCTGTTCAACATGAATCCCGCCGACGCGCTGGAGCGGCTATCCGCGCAGTTTGAGCCGGTTGCTTCCGGACCCGAGGGAATATTGCTCAGGCCGAAAGACGGCAAGTTGATTCGCTGATTTCCATTCTCAATTTTGAATTTCCGAAATGCACATAAAGCTCCCCGCGTTTGCCATCCGTTGCGCCGCCGTTATTTTTGCCGCCGCTGTGTTGGCGATCTCGGCCGTCGCGCCGGTCTTTTCCGGCGACGCCGTGGCCGAGTCGCAAGCCCGGTTGCTGAGCGACATCAAATACCTGTCCTCCGATGAATTGGAAGGGCGCGGGGTGGGGCTGCCGGGGCTCGATGCCGCGGCGGACTTCATCCGTCATGAGTTCGCGCAGGCCGGCCTCAAGCTCGACAGCGTCGGCGGCGGTCCATTTCAGACGTTCACCATGAGCACCGGTGCCAGCCTGGGAACTCTCAACACGCTGGAAATCACCGGTCCGGAAGGGAGAAAGCTAAATTCTGTGGTCAACGCCGATTTTCTCCCGCAGTCGTTCGGAAGCTCGGGATCGTTCTTCGGAGAGCTGGCCTTCTGCGGCTACGGGATCGAAGCGCCAAAAGAAAACTTCGACGAATATGCCGGCCTCGACCTCACGGGCAAAGTGGCGATCATTATGCGACGCGTTCCGCAGCAGGCAAATCCTTACGGCAAGTTTACGCCGCGCGGGAGCATGTCGCCTCATGCCGAGCTGCGGACGAAAGTCGACCTGGCCTACGAAAAAGGCGCGGCGGCGGTCTTATTTGTCAACGACCCGTACTCGGGGCGAAACGAGCTGGAACAGGGAAAAAAAGAGGTCGCCAAACTGGCCGAACGAGTTGCGACCGCGGCTGAAGAATTTGAGGGCGCCGACCCCAACGACGCCGAAAAATCGACCGCCGCGCGAAAGAAGCTCGGCGAGGAGATCGCCAAATACAAATCGGGCAAAGGACATTTGGCGACGGCCGAGCCCGACACGCTCATGAAGTTCGGCTATGGGGGCATGTCGGCGATGCGCCATTTGCCCGTGCTGCATATTTCCCGCGCCTTGTGCGATCAAGTGCTCAAGGGGGCGCTGGGCAAGACGCTGGCCGAAATGGAGGCCGCCATCGATGAAAAGCTCACGCCGCACAGCGCCGTGCTGGCCGGCTGGACCGCGGGGGGCGTCGTCACCATCGACCGCAAACAGGCGCTCGTCAAAAATGTAGTCGGTGTGCTCGAAGGAGCCGGTCCATTGGCTGACGAGACGATTGTGGTCGGAGCGCATTACGACCACGTGGGGCGCGGCGGGCCGGGATCGTTCGTCCCCAACAGCAACGAGGTCCACAACGGGGCCGACGACAACGCTTCGGGGACGGTGAGTCTGCTCGAGCTGGCCCGCCGGTTCGGCGCCCGCAAGGACCGCCCC
>DATGKC010000316.1:0-7478 GCA_035294845.1 Planctomycetaceae bacterium
CTTTTGAATTGTTTTGTTTGCAGCCTTCGGCCGCGCTGGGAATTCCGGTGTAGGACTCGTTTTCAGCGCTCGACCGCCAGGTTTTCGTAAGTGATCTTGCGGTCGATTTTTTCGTGCGGGCGCCCGTCGATTTCGGCATAGGGATAGACAAAGAAATTGAGGCGTTCACCCTCCTGCGCGGGGTTCAAGCGAATGTCGCGTCCCGTCGAAAAGGCGACTCGATGCTCGTCCTGCGTCCCAAAGAAGTATTCCCGCTTCTCGGGATGTTTCTGCGCTTCTGAACAGTCGACCGGAATCCACCCGTAGCCGGCGGCGTAGCAGTCGGCCCAACAGTGGTAGCCACTGATTTCGCCCGAAGGCTTGTCGGTGGGGAGCGAGAACCCGATCTCGAAGCGGGCGGGAATGCCGCGGGCCCGCGACAGGCCGATGAAGACAGCATGAAAATCGGTGCAGTTTCCCGTCTTGGCATCGCAGGCATACTCGATGTCGCCGCGTCCCCAACCCGTGCCCGATTTATCGTACTTGAGCGTCGAGACCGTATAGTCATAAATGGCCCGGGCCCGTTCCAGATCGCCGCTGCTCCCGAGCGTCACTCGCCGCGCAAGGTCCAGCACCTTGCCATCGAGCGGCACGAGCCTGTCGCGCTGCAGCCAGCGAGCGTCGATTTTCTCGCGGGCCGGCGGCGCGTCGGCGGCTCGGCGCTCGGCCACGGCGGCATTTCGGCGCTCGCGGCGGAGAACGTCAAACTGCAACTCGACTCTGATGGGCTTCGCCCCCGGATCGCGAACTTCCAGCGAAAGGCTTCGGTTGCCGTATTCGTCCTGGTTTACCGAAGTCGGCACATCCGAGCGCACTTCAATTTTGGAAATCTCCTGGCTTTCGTTGCTCGGCGGAAACGGCAGCCAGAGCGCGACCTGTTTGGCCCCATCCGGCACGTTCTTGACTGATGCCGAATACGTGAATCGCACACGGCGGGCACGCAGCGCCGCGTCGTCCGCGCGGCCCGATTGCGGCATTCCACAGAGGATGGCGACGCACGTCAACGCTGAGAATCGTCGCATGGCAAGCCTTTGTGTAAAGTTGAAACGAGACGATGCTGATTCAGCAGCCGCGCGTTCGCGGCTGGCAGATTAAACATACTCGCAGACCATCGCCGGTTCAACGCTGTCGGAACCGTGGTTCGCGCACGCGGCATCGGCTACACTCAGTCGATCTTGGGCATTTGCACCATTTGAGGAGCCTCTTCATGCGATTTCGGTTGAGCGAAGGGTTGCTGGCGCTGTTAATCCTGTCGACGTCCGCCCTGGCCGGCGACTGGCCGCAGTTTCGCGGGCCGACCGGGATGGGCGTCAGCGACGAAACCGGCCTGCCGGCCAAGTGGTCGTCAACCGACAACATCGTCTGGAAGGCCGAGCTGCCGGGCCCCGGCGCGTCTTGCCCCGTCACGGACGGCGAACGCGTGTTTCTCACCTGCTACAGCGGCTACGGCCTGGAGCCGAATCAGGGCGATCAAAAAGATTTGCGCCGGCATCTCTTGTGTTTCCGGCGCCGCACCGGCGATTTGATTTGGAAAAAGGAATTTGAGCCCAAGCTCCCCGAGCATCCATACCAGGGGGAAGGATCGTATCACGGGTATGCGGCCAGCACGCCGCTCATCGACGGCCAGCGGCTGTATGTGTTCTTCGGCAAGTCGGGGGTCTATTGCTTCGATCTGGACGGCAAGGAGTTGTGGCACAAAAGCGTCGGCGAAAACATCGACCGCTGGGGTTCGGGGACGTCGCCGATTCTTTATGGCGACTTCGTCATCGTCAACGCCAGCATCGAGAGCAATTCGCTCGTGGCCCTCAATAAGGCGGATGGCAGCGAGAAATGGCGCGCCGGCGGAATCAATGCTTCATGGAACACTCCGCTCGTCGTCGCTGCCGATGGTCGCAGCGAGCTGGTGGTCAGCATCAACGCGCGGATTCTGAGCTTCGATCCTCGCGACGGCAAGCCGCTCTGGAGTGCCGACGGCATTCACCGTTACGTCTGCCCCAGCGTCGTGGCGCACGCCGGCGTGATCTACGCCATCGGCGGCGGGCACACGTCGCTCGCCGTGCGCGCCGGCGGCTCGGGCGACGTCACCGCTTCGCACGAGCTGTGGCGGCAGTCGAAAGGCTCGAACGTCGGCTCGCCGATCTATCTCGACGGCCACTTGTATTGGGCGCACGACAGCAACGGCACGGTCTGCTGCCAGAATGCGGAAACCGGAGAGACGGTCTTCCAGCAGCGGCTGGAGCCAAGCCCCGATCGCATCTGGTCGTCTCCCGTGCTGGCCGACGGCAAGCTGTACATTGTGTCGCAGCGAAACGGCACGTACGTCGTGGCGGCCAAACCGGCGTTCGAACAGTTGGCCCACAATAAATTCGAACAAGACGACAGCCGCGTCAACGCCTCCCCCGCCGTCAACCAAGGCCAGCTTTTGCTGAGGACCGATCGATTTCTGTATTGCATCGGGAAAAAATAGTGCCCATCCCGGCCGCGCTTTTCACTTCGATCTTTTTCGCGGCGATCATTCTCGTGTCGCCGATTGAATCGGCTGCACGAGCTGAGGCCGAGCGAGTCGGTCCGACGGCCGATGGGCGAATCATCGTCCCCACGAATCAAGTGCTCTCACCCGCCGGCCGACAGGTCGCCTTTCCCGGCCGTCCGAACGACCTGGCACTCAGCCCCGACGGCACGGTGATTGCCGTTCTCAATCGCAATGAAGTGCTTTCGATCGATGTCGATTCGGGCAAGGTCATCGGCAAAGTGCCCGTCGGCGCCGCAAGTTTCAAAGGAATTCTCTTTACTCCTGACGGCAAGCAGGTCTTCGTCTCGACCGGTCCCACATCGAGGAACGATAAAAAGGTCGGAGCGATCGTGCGTTTGCTCGTCCAGCCGGACGGCACGTTGAAGCGCGGCGAGTCGATTTTTCTTGGCCCGCCGGCCGACAAAGCCGCCGGTGCGCCGGTACTGAGCGCCGACGGAGCCACGCTTTATGGAGCGAACCAGCTTCCCGCCGGAATGGCGCTTTCGGCTGACGGGAAATCGCTTTTTGTGGCAGTCAATTTGACGAATCGGCTGGCGGAAATCGATCTGGCCGCCAACGAGCGCGTGCGCGAAATCGCGGTCGGCAATGCGCCTTATGACGTGGCAGTCATCGGACGCAAAGCCTACGTCAGCAACTTGGGCGGACGCATTCCCGTCCCCGGAGACCGCACGGGTCCAGCGGGCCGCGGTCTTCCCGTCAAAGTCGATTCCGTCCGGAACATCGCCTCGGAAGGAACCGTGTCGGTCGTCGATCTCGACAGCGGCAAAGTCGCCAGCGAGATCCTGGTGGGACTGCATCCCTCGAACATCGCGGCAACTCCAAATCGAAAATACGTTGCCGTCGTCAACGCCAACAGCGACACCGTGAGTGTGATCTCGGCCGCCGACGACAAAGTGGTCGAAACCATTTCCACGCGCCCCGATCGCGATCTCTTGTTCGGCAGCGGCCCGAGCGCACTGGCCTTCAGCGCCGACGGAAAATGGCTCTATGTCGCCAACAGCACGAACAATGCGATCGCCGTGTTCGAGTTCGCGCCGCCGGCTTCGCGACTCACGGGCCTCGTTCCCACCGGCTGGTATCCTGCTGGACTGGCCCTCGACGCCAGGCGCAATGCGCTCTATGTCGCCAATGTCAAAGGAATCGGCTCACGCGACGCGGGCTGGAAGGGTAAACGGGTTGTCAAGGGAAAGAAGGTCTTCGGCTACAACTCGCACGATCACATGGGGACTCTTTCGCTCATTCCGCTGCCGGTAAAAGGCGAGCTGAAACGCCACACCGCCACCGTGATCGCCAACAATCGGCAAACCGAAGTCATCAGCGCGCTGGCCCCGCCGCGGTCTGCGGTGAGGCTGCGGCCGGTCCCCGAGCGGCATGGCGAGCCGTCGGTCGTGAAGCACGTGCTCTATATCATCAAGGAAAACCGCACCTACGATCAGGTCTTCGGAGACGTGGCCCGAGGCGAGGGAGACCCCGGCCTTTGCATTTACGGCGAAGAAATTACTCCCAACCATCACAAGTTGGTGAGCGACTTCCTGCTGCTCGATAATTTCTATTGCAGCGGCACGTTATCGGCCGATGGCCATCAGTGGACCGACGAAGCCTACGCCGTCGGCTACATCGAGAAGGCCTTCGCCGGTTTCCCGCGCAGCTACCCGTTCGACGGCGGCGACGCCTTGGCGTACGCTTCCAGCGGGTTCCTTTGGGACAACGTTCTCGCGCACAAAAAGACTCTCCGCGTGTATGGCGAATTCGTCACGGCGTCGGTCCATTGGAGAGACCCGGCGATCGCCACGAAGCCGACTTTCATCGACTGCTATCGCGACTTTCTCGACGGCACAGACAAGATCGACATTCGAGCGAAGGCGACGATCAAGACGATCGAACCCTATCTCTGTCCGACGTTTATCGGGTTTCCCAGCATCGTCTCCGACGTTTATCGCGCCGGCGAGTTCATCAAGGAGCTGCACAACTTTGAAAAAGAGGGGACGCTCCCTAATTTCATGATTATGCTCCTTCCCAACGATCACACGGCCGGCACGACGCCCGGCCTTCCGACTCCCGAAGCCGCCGTTGCCGACAATGATCTCGCGTTGGGACGAATTGTCGAGGCGGTCAGCCGCAGCCGATTCTGGAAAGACACCTGCATCTTCGTGGTTCAGGACGATCCGCAAAATGGATTCGATCACATCGACGGCCATCGAACCGTGGCGATGGCGATCAGCCCCTACACCCGGCGCGGCGCCGTCGAGAGCGCCAACTACAACCAGACGAGCATGGTGCGAACGATCGAGCTCATGTTGGGTCTCCCGCCCATGAACCAGTTCGATGCCTCGGCGACTCCCATGACCGCCTGCTTTACCGAAACGCCCGATTTCACGCCCTACAAGGCCGTTCCGAATCGCATCCCGCTCGATCGGGTCAACCCGAAGCTGGCCGATATCAAAAACCCGCGGCAGCTCCATTGGGCGAAAATGTCGCTGGCGCAGCCGCTGGAAGAGATCGACGAGGCCGACGAGGATACGCTCAACCGCATTCTCTGGTTCGCCGCCCGCGGCCGCGACGACACCTACCCGGATTGGGCCGTTCTGGCCGAGGACGATGACGACGACGACGATGCGGATGAGGAATGATTGATCGGCAGGATTTGACGGTTGGCAAAGAACAAACGCCGCCGTCTGGCAAAATTCGCGCTCTTTCTGGCCATTGCAAATCAGCGAGCGACGACTCGGCCGAGAAAGTCTCGTATTGCCGCGCCGATCTCGGCACAGTGGGTTTCCAGTGGACCATGCCAATGCTCCTTCCCTTATTTTCGTGTAAGCAGTCTGTCGATCGAAAAACGGCCAGCGCCTCCCAGCATCAGCGCGAGCAGCCCGGCGATGTAGAGAACCACTAAACAGTCCCCGACGACCCATCACTTCCCCGCGGCGAGGTCGCGATCCACGGTCACCGCCACCTTGCCCAGCATGCCACGGCCCGCCTTCAGCGACTCCAGTCCCGCGTTGATCGCCTCAACGGTGCTGTCGATGGTTTGGCTGACGTGCGGAACCACAAGTCCATGCGTCGCCCACTCCATCGCCAGAGCCATCCCGCGCTGGCGAAAGGCACGGGCCTCGCTGTCGAGCGTGGCAGGTTCGTAGAAGTAGCGCAGCAGATTGACGTTCACATGCTTGGCGCCGCGCTCGGCCAGGATGGCATCCACCGGGCTGTGCGTTTCGACCAAGCGTGTCGTCTTGCCGGGGCCGACGCCGAGCACGGTCCAAGTGCCGCCCTGCCGGACTGTCTTTGCGGTCTCGACAAAGCCCTGCTCGCTGTAGGTGGCGTCGAAGACGAGGTCAACGCCACGGCCACTGGTCAGGTTCGCGATTTCGGCGGCAATATCGTCTTGCTTGTAGTCGAAAACGTGATTGGCGCCGGATTGCCGGGCCAGTGCGATTGACTGCGGCGTGCTGCCGCTGCTGATGACCAGTCCGGCCCCCAGGGCACGCGCCGCCACCTGCACGGCGAGATGCCCGACTCCGCCCCCGCCGCCCGGGATATAGACCGTGTCACCGGCCTGGACGGCCGGGTAAAGACCCGCGAAAGCGGACAGGAAGCACATCGGAAGCGCCGCCGCATCGCGGAAACTCAGGGACGGCGGCTTGCGGACCGTGAGGAATCGGTGTGCGACGGCATAACCGCCTTCGCTCCTGCCCCTGGCGATCCAGCCGCCATCGCCGTTCAAATCGGCCATGCCGGCCACCGCGTCGCCGACGGCTATACCGCTCACACTATGGCCCGCGGCGACGACGACGCCAGAGAGGTCAAGACCGAGAACGACGGGGGGCGTCCGTCCCATGAAATTCAGGTCGGCCAGCTTATATTCCAGCGGGTTAAGCGATGAGGCGGCAACGCGGATAAGAACCTGGTCGGCCGCCGGCTGCGGGACGGGAACACGCACCGCCTCCAGCGGCAGTCCAGCTCGGTCTCTTGTGTAACCGACGCCGAGAAACGTCTCCGGAATCGTTTGAGTCTGGTTCATGCTTCGCTCCCTCAGGACGGCCTTTCTTGAAAAGATTTCAATCGGTCTTTTTACTGTCCCTGAGGATTGGGTACCCGCGGACGTAGAGCCAGTCGTCTTTCTTTGCCGGCAGATGGCAAGTCTTGCAGTCGGCCGCATAATCGGTGGCCACGTTTCGCGCCGGCTCGTTCTGCATGAACAGGGCCCAGCCCCAGCCGTCGCCCCAGAGATCGTTGCCGGGGAAGCGCCCTTTCGCGTCCTTAATCATCACGAACCACAGCTTCGTATCCATAGACCAGTAGTCGTGGCCCGTTGTGAGATCCCCCGAGCCGACCTTCGTAACCTCTTTCACCAGCGCGGCGCCATCGGGAAATTTGCCGTCTCGCCGGTACGCCTGGATGTCTTGCAATCGCGCGTAGACATTATGCATTTCGTCAACGGGCTGATTTGGCTTCGAGGCCACGGCGAAGGTGCCCAGATGCAGAAAGGTTTCGCGGTAATCGGTTGGCCGCGAGATGGCGCCGTCTTTCGTGACGTAGGGTGAGAACTCACCGGCATTGACGGCGGGAGCGTCGCCCGTGGGCGCCGAATGCGACGCGAGCGGCAGAGCCATTACTGCGAGGGGCGCAGCAGCGACGAGGCCGCATGTCGTCAGCAGGTGCAAGCGTTTGGCATTCATGGGACGTCTCGCTTCCTGTTCGGGGTCTGTGGCAGGGCCAATGAACAATCTGGCATCTCACTTCGAATGCGGCGTCGACGCGCGCAGCACGGGGTAGTACTGGCTGAACACGAAGTCGGCGGCGCCGCTCCCCTGGTGGCACTGGTTACAGGAGGCCGTGGCGTTCTTCGCCGCTTCCTCCTTCAGCGGATACTTGTGGCCGAAGCTGAAATAAGCCCACCCCCCGGGCT
>DATGKC010000317.1:0-4898 GCA_035294845.1 Planctomycetaceae bacterium
ACTGGCGCCTCCCTGCGAGTGAACCATCCTTGGACACTTCCAGCCTCACAGGATATCCTCCGTGCGTACCCGCGTCAGCCAGCGCGTCGATCATGCCGCAGGAAAACCGCCGCTACGCGGCGGCAAAACGGGAATGCGCCCGTCCGGCGGTCTGTGGTTGGTCGTTTCCTGTTCTGATCCTGCCGAGGGATTCGTCGATTCTCCAACCGCTTCAATTGCGTGCGGTATTGCTCCACGAGTTTCGTCACATTCGGACCGCCGATACGTTGCTGACGTGGCTGCCGCGCGTTCTGTGTGCCACGTTCTGGTTCAATCCGCTGTTGTGGTGCGTCAGTCGCAAGTGGCACGAAGAACGGGAATTATCCTGTGACGAATGGGTGCTGCGGCAGATCGGACAGGATCAGAGACGTTCGTATCTCGAAACGCTTGTGGCGATCGCCACCCGATCATTGCCGAGACCCGCGCTTGAGCTCACGGCGAGAATCGTCTCATCATCCACCCTCCTCGAAAGGAGAATTGTTGCCATGAAACGTTTTCGTCCACCGACTTGGACGGGCCTCGTTGTCGGTTCGCTGTTGACTCTAATCGCAGGAACCATCGGCCTCACCGACGCGGCCCAGGCACGGAATGAACCAATTACAGAACCGGATTCCGCACAAATCTCGACTGTCAGTTCCGATGACGCAGACACGCTGGTGGCCAATCAGCAGGCGACCACCCAAGTTGCGCCAGAGGCCAAGACGCTGAAACCGAAGATCGTCTTCGCCCAACACGTCATTCTCTGGGAGGGGACCGAGATCCTCAAGCGCGACCAACTGAAACAGCGGCTCGCCAAACTACGCGCCACGCAGCCCGTAAAGCCGTCCGTGTATCATTCCCTGGGATTCGTCTTCGGCGACACCCGCGGCGCCTCTTCGGAGGCGGAAGCCAACGAACGTGGCAATCGGGCGATTGGCGAGAGTCTGGAATTGATCGGGAGCGACCAGTGGAGCTCTATGAGCTTTCTGTCGCGGCGTGGCAGCGGAGCAGTCGATCGAATCCGAACCGAGGACGATCTGAAAATCAACGCGGTGCGGAGCCTGAAGGGGCGTGTTGTCGTGTCTGGGGACAGTGGACGCGCTTCCGGCACAGGCATTGAAGGAAAGCGTCTGAAGACCACTGCCCCCGCCAAAGGTGCCCAGGTGTTGATCCTGCCTCTCGGCGAACCGTGTGTCGTCCGTCTGCGAGACGGAAAACTCCGCGATCCGGAGGACGAAATCTGGAATGAAACGAACGCCGAGGGAATGTTCCAGGCCGATCCGGCATCGCTTGTGTTTGACCCGGTGCTTCTTTATGGCGACGGGAAGTACCTGACTTTCATCGTCCACGAATCCGGGTATCGCGTCATCAACGGTCAATTGGCCGCCTCCGATGCAATCTACGAGCTTCTGCCCTGGACCGAAGTGACGATTGATTCGCGAAATTTGAAGGAGCATGAGCAGATCGAAATCTGGATGACTCCGGAAGGAGCCCATGAGAAGTTTCCCGAGCTGTCAATCGGCTGGGTCAGCCGCAGCGACCAGCCGGTGACGGTGAAATTGCCACGAGGACAAGGGCGCGCAGCCTATTGGAGCAAAGTGGATGACCGGTGGAACGAGACTGACACCCGGCATCCCATCCAGATTACCGCCGATGGCCCGACGGAAATCGCCTTGCCAGGTCGCTAAGAGCCGATCCGAAATCCGGCGTTGTGGTGCGGGTGTTCCGCATGCTCGCCGGTTTTCGCATAGAAAGCACTACTGCACGTCAATCCGCGAGACGATCGTCCAGACCTCGGCGTCGATGGTTCCGGAATATCCGTCGACGCCCTGCCGAAACGAGAGCGTCACGTGCTCTTGCGATCCCGCACCGCGACCGAGCGAGCTGTCGGCTCGGTCAGTGCCGCAACCAGCCCCAGCTCGATTCGAGGATAACGCAATGCGACTTGCAACTCGTCCCGCAGACGGCGATTGCGGCAGCGCTTGTTGAGTGCGAAACGATCGCCGGAGGGGGCTTCCGCGACGTTCGGTATGGCAACCGGCGCCGCTGAAGCGTCGTCGGCGCCTTGCGGCTCGATGACCTTGGCGGCCGCATCTTGCACGGCGAACTTCGGCATGGGCGCGCCCACGAGCCAGGCCAACAGCGTGTAATACTCCCGTCGACGGCAGGGGCGGTCGTCGGAGACGAGGTACGCCGCTCCTGGAGCGCCCCGTTTTTCACACGCGACGACCGCGGTCGCGGCGTCATCGACATGGATCAAGTTGAGCCAGGCCTCGGGGTTGCCTTCGACGACCAGGTTCCCTTGCCGCAACGCTTCGACACGGGCCACGAGCCGGCCCGGGCCGTAAAGACCTGCCAGGCGCAGGATGTTTGCCTCGGGAACCTCGCGGTGCAAAAGCAGCTCGGCGTCGCGGCAGACTTTGCCGTTCTCTGACGTCGGATCGCATGGCGATGTCTCATCGACCCATTGGCCTTCGTTCTGGCCATACACGCTTGTGCTCGATACGTAGAGAATTCGACCGAACCTGCCGGCGGCGCGGCGCAGCACGTTCTCGAGACCGCCGACGTAGACTTCGCGCTGCGACTTCCCTGCAGTTCGATCGAGTCCGACGGCGAACAACAGCGAATCGGCTTCGGGGAGCGCTTCCAGCGTGGCCGGGGCGGTCACGTCGCCGACGATCGGCTCGATGCCCACTGCTCGCAACTCGCGGGCGTGCTCGGGCGAGCGCGTGAGCGCGGCAACCCAATCGCCGTGGGCGATCCAGCGCTTCGCCACGCGGCGGCCCAAATAGCCGCAACCCACGATCAGCCGGCGTTTGCGCACGCCCGGCATGCCAACGGACCCCGCAAATTCAGGCGACATTCACTTGCTGGAGCCTGCCCCCGCCGTGGCAGCCGCGGGCTCCGGATTGTTTTTGCTCGTTTCGAGAAAAGCAAACAGGTCGGCGATCTGTTCGAGCGAGAGGTCTTTGAAAAGTCCTTCGGGCATCACCGAAACCTTGGCTTTTTGCTTCTCTTCGATCTTTTCGGGAGAGATTTCGATTTTCGTCGCGTCCGAGAGGAGCAGCAGCAGCTTATTCGAGCCGGGGTTGGGAAGTGGAAGGCCGGTGTGCACGAGCCCATCGGTCGTCACCACGGTCATGGCCGCGTATTGATCCGAGATCACTTGCGAGGGGAGTAGCACGGCCTCGAGGATCTCTTTCTTCTGGAATCGCCGGCGAACGGCCGTGAGATCGGGGCCGACGCCTTCCCCCTCATTCAAGAAGCGGTGACACTTGAGACAGTTGGCCTTGGCGAAAACTTCGCGGCCTCGGGCCGTGTCGCCCTGAGAGGCTTTCGCATCTTTGTCGAGAAACTCGACAAGCTGTCCAACGGTGTATTTGGTCTTTTCGACGTCCTCTCTAGCAAGCTCCGGCGGCGGCTCGTCGGGATACTTGTCGCGGAACCATTGTTGGTAATGCGCCAGCGCCGACGCGATGTCGTCTTTTTTCTGGTGCTCGCTGCCGGTCCACTTCTGAAGCAGCTCGACCACGGCCTTGCCCCCTTCATTTCCCAGCTTGAGCCCCGCCTGAATTGCCGAGCGAATCTCCTCGGGTTTGGCGGGCTTGTAATCGGCCGAACCGAGCGCCGCCACGCATACCTGCATCGTCGTCTTGTCGGCCGAGGCGACCGCGCGTTCCAGGTAGGGAACATTATCGGCAATGGGGTGCTGGGCCAAAGCGCGGGCCAGCATATCGCGGCGATCGGCGTTCTCGTCGAACAGCTTCCGCAAGATGGCTTGCGAGGCGGGCGATGCGCTCTTGCTCAAAGCTTCGATCGAGAGCCCCAGCAATTCATGACTGCCGGCGGCCGGCTGTTCGAGCTCGGCCATGAGCTTTGCCACGACCTGCTCGAAGTCTTGAACTTGCTCGGGCTGGCTGGCAGAGAGCAAGAGCCGCGTCGAATGCGGCCGCTCTTTCCAGGCGAGAATCAATTGCTTGCGTTCTTGCGGCGTGTAGTATTCCAGCGTCCCGGTGACGATGTTGCGCAAGTAGCCTTGCAGGCTGTTGCCCCCCTCCATGTCGCGCGTCGTCTCGTACCAATCGAGATAACGGCGTTTGAGGTCCAGCGTCCATCCCGACTTCAGGAAGCGCAGACACATCGCGTAATGGATTTTGTGTTGGGGCGTAGGCGATTTGTCGATGGCCTGGATCAAGGCGGCGGCCGCTTCGGGGACCTGCATGTAGGCCAGCAGACGCGCTGTTTCGGTGCGAATAGCATCTTCCATTGAATTCGGCTTGGGGACCGATTCGTCGCGGAAGCGGCTTAAGAGCAGGCTGCCGATCGAAGCGCGCGCACCATCGGCATCGTGCGAACGCGTCAGCCACAATTCCGCCAATCGCAGCGCATCGAGCCATTGCCGCGAGCCGGGCCTCGCTTGTTTCAACGTTTGCGACACGCCCGCCATAACGGTCTGGGCGACGCCTGGATCGCCGGAGATGCGATAGAGAAGCAATTGTGCATCCGGATTGGAAATTCCGGCAGGCGACTGGCCGATGCTTCGCAGCTCGGCCGACCATTTGTCGATCGGCCCGTGCTCCAGGGCCAGCCGCGCGGCAAAACGCAGCCAGCGGTCTCCGGCTGAAAGGAGCCTGAAGGTCGCCGCAAAGGGGGGCGCGAGGCCGCTGCGCACGTAGGCTTCGCACGCCCGCCGCTGGACGACCGGGCTTTTATCATCGAGCAATTTGGCCAGGACGGCGGCGACTTCGGGCGTGGCGTGGTCTCCCAACAAGAGCACGGCAAATTGCCGCACTTTGGGATCGGGATCGGTCGCGGCTGCCGTCAAAAGTTGCACTTCGGGCTTGGGCCCGTGTTGAGTGAGCAGCGTGAGCGCCCTCACT
>DATGKC010000318.1:0-3346 GCA_035294845.1 Planctomycetaceae bacterium
ACGTGCCGCATCCCGCCGTGGTGCGTACCGAGACGGACGATCGACGCCGGCGATTCGAAATTCGAGCCGCGGCCAACGGGGCAAAAATCGCGCACTCGAGCAAAGCGCTTCCCGAAATCACGACCAATGCCGGCTCAGACATAATTTTCGGCCTGGGAAACAGGTCGATCGCGTCTTTGCCGAAAATTGAAATCAGGACGCGGCGAATGGCGGCAGTCCATCGGTATTGCTCGAGGTTGATTGTCCGCACGTCGCTGTAGATATATCGGCTCAGCGGGTACTTCGCGGCTTTCGGATTGCCATTGGCGATCTCGCGCGAGATCGTCTTTACGAGCAGGTCGTGATTATGCATCATCTCGTCGAAGGTGATTGGCGATCCGTCTTCGTGCATAAAGATGATTCCAAACAGCACGTCGACGATGTAATCGCCGCGCTTGGTGTGCACCAAGGTCACCGCGTGGACCCCTTCTCCGCTCGGCAAATGCAGACCGTATCTCTCAGCCGAGATGCCTCGCCGCCGCAGCATGACATTCAAGGCTCGTGATTTATATGAGCAGTCGCCACCCTGCTGAATAATCTGGAGCGGCGTCGGACGCAGCACTCGGAATACGGGCAGAAGGAAATAGGAATGGTTATTTTCGGCGGGCACGTCAAAGGCCATATAGCGCAACAGGGCCTCGAGTTTTTCGTGGGAATTCCCGCATCCGCGCGTGATTTCTTTGGCGATTCGATTTACCTCGGCCGATTCCCGTTCGTAAACGACAAATGCCCAGGCATTGAGGGGGACGAGCAGGCACAGGCTGCTCCACGCGAGCACGCGGTAGCATTTTGCGAAATTCGACGTGAATCGCGGTCTCAGGTTCTTGGTGCAGGTCATGAGAGGTTGGCTCGAGGTGGTTGTCCGCATCAAGGTAGAACTTGGCAGGCCCGCCAATTCAATTTGAGTGTCCCTTGCGCTCAGAGACCTTGCTTTCACATTACTTTTCCGCGACGCCGGCCATGATGTACCGGCAGCTTTTCGGCACGACCGGAAGCAGCAATTTATCGACGTAACCGAGAACCTGCCGCTGCGTCTCGGTGATGCCGAATAAACCCAGAAAGCCGGCCAGGTCGTATTCGAATTTTGAAAAATCCGCCAACAGCCCGCGCATTTCTTCAATGGTCAAAAACTTCCATTTTTCTTCCCCGCGATCGGCGAAACGGATTCGGCAAAACATGTGAAAACGGGTCGAACGCAGGTTCTCGGCGAAGAGCAGTTTTCCCTTCGGTTTGAGCGCCTTGCGCATTTCTGCGAGCGCCTGCCGCAGCCCTTCATCGCCGCAAATCGCCCAAATGCGACCTAACACCGACTTGAAGACAATGATGTCGAATCGCTCGTTGTAAGGGATGTTCGTGGCATCGACGGCCGCATAATCAATCTTGCCCGGCACGCTGTGCAGCCCGTGCAATTCCCGTGCTTCGGGCCGCGCGCCGGCTCGATCGGAGCAAACCACGTGGTGTCCCTTGGAAGCCAGCCACAACGAAAGTCCGCCTGCGCCGCTGCCGATTTCGAGGCAATCGGCCGGACCGGATGGAAGATGGCGCTCCCAATTCCGCAGGGCCACCGACCAATTGACCGTGTCCCACTCCAGGATGTCTTTGGTTGTCAGCATGATTTCACCGAAAAGCCCCGCTCGGGGGCCGTGATGTTCGTTGGCTTTTGTGTGCCGATCGCCGCCAGTTCGACTTTGCGAGCGGTCTGAACGCTTTCGCCAATTCCCAGGCACGCCAGAGTGGCCCGGATGCCGTCGATATGAGAAACGGCCAGCGACTCTTGGCCCTGCACCGACGCGACGAAATGCGCGAGCTCGGCCGCGTGCCCCTTATCGCCCGACCGGTCTTTAACGTCGAGTCGCTTCGCGCCGCGCACCGCGAGCCGGCGAAAATCGTCGAGCACGTAGACGTTTCCGCCGCAGAAGATTTCGAGCCGCTCTTTGGCGTATGCCGTCGTGCCAGAGGCCGTGTAGATGAGATTGCCGATCGACCCGTCGGCAAAATGGAATACGGCTGCCACGTCTTCAAGTTGGCATTCGGAGGTATCATTCAAGGCGTGCGCCGTCACCGAAATCGGCTCGGCGCCCGCGAGATCGCACAGCAGATCGACGAAATGGCAGGCCTCGCCGATGATCCGCCCGCGTCCATAGGCGGGATCGTAAATCCAATTGTCGCGCGGCAACGGTCCTGCGTTGACTCGATAGACCAGCATCCGCGGACCCGAGACGCGTTTCAGCAGGTCTCTCAGTCTTTCAACCAGCGGAGCGAAACGGCGATTGAAGCCAACGGTGCACAAAGGACCGCCGGCCTGCAACATATCAGCCAGCATTTCGCATTCATCGAACGAAACAGTCAACGGTTTCTCGCAAAATACGTGTTTCCCCGCGCGCAGCGCCTCGGCGGTCATCCGGGCGTGCGACGTATCGCGCGTCAGAATCATGAGCGCGTCGATCGAATCGTCGGCCAGCACTTCATCCAGCCGGGTCGAACAGTAGTCGGCGCCATAGCGCTTGGCCATCTCTTTGGCGCTGTGCCCGCTCGATGCGACGATGGCGCGCAGCCGCAAATCAGCACTGGCTTTGACGTTCGGCAAGTGGAACTGCCGCGCGAAGCCGCCGCAGCCCACGACCGCCACGTTGACGACCGATTTCTTTTCCGTCGGCCGCTTGGGCCCGGCGGTGAGCAGCACCTTCGAGAGATCGGGAACAGGACATTCATCATATCGCAACAAGATGCCCAGGCATTGGGACGGATCGGCAATCAATTGCTCGTAGGCGCAGGTGGCCTCGGTGAGGGCAAATTCATGCGTAATCAGCGATTCGATATCGAGCCTGCCATCCTGAACGAGCCGCAGAAATTCCTGCATGTTCCGGTTTTCGGTCCAGCGCACGTAGCCGATGGGGTAGTCGTTTCCGTGCTGCTCGTATTGTGAGTCATATCGTCCCGGACCATACGAGCGCGACACCACGAGGTCGAGCTCCTTCATGTAGAATTTGTCTTGAGGGATATCCATTCCCACGAAGCCGACCATCACGATCCGGCCGCGGTCGCGCGCCATTTCGATCGCTTGCTCGATGACTTCGTTGCTCGCGGTCGACGCACAGATCATGACGCGGTCGGCTCCGAGGCCGCCGGTGAGTCGCACGATCTCGCCCGGCGCATCGGTCCCCGCGCCGATGCAGCGCTCGGCGCCCGATCGGGCGGCCAATTCCAACCGCTGCGGCAGAACGTCGATGCCGAACACTCTGGCCCCGGCCGCCGAAAGCAACTGCGTGACAACTTGACCGACAAGGCCCAAGCCGATCACGGCCAC
>DATGKC010000319.1:0-6868 GCA_035294845.1 Planctomycetaceae bacterium
AGGACAGATCATGGCCGCGAATGCCACGAAGGCGATGTGCTTGTCGTGATGACCAAGTCGCAGCTCGAATTTGAAACGAGCCGCGTGCTGGGGGAGACGCAGACGGCGCGCAAGCGTCTGGCGGGCGTACAGGCCTCGAGACTGGATCTCGCGCCTCAGACGGCCGCCGACCGCGAGAAGTACAACCAGCTCACCGCCGACGAAGAAGAAGTCCAAGAACTGCTTCGCAGCCTCGAGCAACAACACCAGATGCTGAACATTCAGCGCGACGAGCTTGTGGTCCGCAGCCCGCTCGACGGGCAAGTCGTCACCTGGAACGTCCGCCAGTCGTTGGAAGCCCGGCCGGTCGAGCGCGGCCAGATCTTGATGCAAATCGCCGATTTGAGCGGTCCCTGGGTGCTGGAAGTCGAAGTCGCCGACGATCGCATGGGACACGTGCTCGCCGCGCGCGAGAAGTTCGGCCCAAACCTTGCCGTATCGTTCATGCTGGCTACCGAGCCGGGCATCGTCTACCAGGGCGCGATTGAAGAGGTAGCGCTGGCCACCGACGTGCGCCCCCCGGAAAAGGCCCATGTTTTGATCACCGTCGGCCTCGACCGCGCGCAGATCTCGCAGAAAAGGCCCAGCGCGACCGCCGTGTCTCGAATTCATTGCGGGCGGCGATCGGTCGGCTTCGTGTGGTTTCACAATCTTTGGGAAATTCTCCAGAAGAAGGTCTTGTTTTGACATGAAACTCCAGTACCTGTTGCCTTGGATGCTTGCCGCTGCCTTCGGCGAGCCGGTCGAAAAAACCGACCAACCGATGGTCGTCGAATCGGCCCTGGTCACCGTGATCGAACAGGCCGAGGCGCCGGCGAAGGTTGAAGGCGTGCTCTCGACGGTCGAGGCCCGGGAAGGCCAGCTCGTGGATGCGGGCAAAGTATTGGCTCGAATCGAAGACACCGAAATGCGGCTGGCCTACGAGCGAGCGCGAATTGATTTCGAGATCGCGCGCAAGCAGGCGACGAACGAGCTCAAAGTGCGCATCGCAAAAAAAGCCGCTGAAGTCGCCCGCGTCGAGCTCAAACGGGCCGTCGATTCAACCGACAAGTACAAAAAGAGCGTTTCCGAAACGGAGCTCGATCGCCTGCGACTCGCGGCCGAACGGGCGGAGCTGGATGTCGACCAGGCGATCCACGAGCAGGAGACGGCCCAACTCACCAGTCAACTCAAGGAAACCGAGATGCAACTGGCCGAGCACGCCGTGGCTCGCCGCGCCATTGTTTCGCCTCTGGCGGGGATGGTTGTGCAGATCAATGCGCACCGGGGAGAATGGGTGACGGCGGGAAAGACGGTGTTGCGCGTGCTCAAAGTCGACCGGTTGCGGGTCGAGGGATTCGTTCAAGCAAAAAAGTTGACGGGCGAGCTGGCGGGACGCCGCGTCACGCTTTCGGTTCCCGACCTGGGCGGTCGAGCCCAGACCGAATTTGAAGGCGCCGTCGTCTTTGTCAGTCCTGAGGTCAACGCGGTCAACGGCCAGACCAGAATCTGGGCGGAAGTCGAGAACAAAAAGCTCGCCCTTCGGCCCGGTATGCACGGAAGCCTGACGATTCACGCTCAAAGCGCCGCCGGGCGCGAGGCGAGAAGCCGATGAGAATTGTTGCGCGCGGCGCCGGCCGCGCGGCCAAGCCGCATGACGAACGAATCGCCAAATCCCATTGAGCAACCACGCCTAACAGCCCGGCCCGTCGGCCGGGTCGACCGCCCTTTGGCACTCTGGCGGCGGAGAGACCTCGAGGCGGTTCCACAAACGTTTTCGGGTCAGACTTTTTGGGCGGTCAAGGACCCGGTGGCATTGCGGTACTTTCATCTGACGGATGAAGAATACTGCCTGTTCGAAGCGCTGGATGGCTCCGCGAGCCTGGCCGAGTTGCAAAAGAAATTCGAACTGCGTTTTGCACCGCGGCGACTTTCGCTCCAAATGCTGGAATCGTTTTTAGGGCTTCTTCATGAAGACGGACTCGTCATCGCCGACTCGCCAGGACAGGGCGGCGAATTGGCCCGGCGCGCCCGCGCTCAAGGTTGGCAAAAACTGCGCGCGGGCTTGTCAAATGTGCTGGCGATCCGCTTTCGAGGAATCGACCCCCAACGTTTTCTGGATGCGCTCTTGCCGTGGTGCCGATGGTTTTTTTCGCGATGGGCGATGGCAATGGGCCTATTGCTCGTTTCGGCCGCCGCAGCGCTCGTGGCGACGCACCTGGAGCGGGTGCAATCACGTTTGCCTGAGGTTCAGGCACTCGCTTCGCCGGGCAACCTGGCGCTTCTGGCCGTTGCCGTGGCGATCACCAAGGTACTGCACGAGTTGGGGCATGCGCTGGCTTGCCGGCGCTTTGGCGCCGAATGCCACGAAATGGGGCTGATGCTGCTGGTTCTGACACCCTGCCTTTATTGCAACGTGTCGGACGCATGGATGATCCCCAGCAAATGGCGGCGCGCGGCGATCGGCGCCGCCGGAGTGGGCGTCGAACTCGTCCTCGCCGCCCTGTGCACATTTTTGTGGTGGTTCAGCGAACCCGGCTTGTTCAATGCGCTGTGCTTCAACATCATGCTGGTGTGCTCGGTGGGCACATTGGTTTTTAACGCCAACCCGCTCATGCGATACGACGGGTATTTTGTGCTCTCGGATATTGCCGAGATTCCGAACCTGGCGCAGGCTGCCGCGAACGCCGCGCGCGGCTGGATTGCCCAATGGATGCTGGGAATTCCCGCGCGGCAAGACGATGCCCGGACGCCGGCGCAGCGCGTGCTATTGCCGATCTACGCGGTTCTCTCGACGGCCTATCGGGGCGCAGTCATTATCGGGATTCTGTGGTTCCTGCACCGTGTGCTGAAACCACATCGCCTCGAGGTTTTGGTTCCTGTCTTGGCCGCCCTCGTGGCTGCTGGAATTGTCGTCGTGCCTCTGTGGCAGGCAGTGCGGTTCGTCCAACAGGCTTATTGGAGCGGTCGCATGAAGAAGCGTCGCGCCCTGGCAAGCAGCGTGGCCCTCGCTTCGTGTCTGGCGGCGGCGGCGCTGTTTCCGTTCCCGCATCGAATTTCAGCGCCGGCCCTGCTTGAAGCCCAGGGCGCCCGCCGCATTTATGTCGAGGTTGCCGGGACGCTCGTTGATCGCGCCGAACTGGGATCGGCCGTTCGCGAAGGCAGAATTGTCGCCGTGCTCGACAACGCAGATCTCAAGCTGGAAGTCGTCCGCTTGCGAGGCGAGCGCGGCCGGCAGAAGCTGCACGTTGAGAACCTCAAGAACCGGCAGGCGATCGACTCTCAAGCGGCCGCGCAAATTCCAACCGCCGAACAAGCGCTGGCCGATCTCGACGAAAGGCTGGAACGCCGATTGGCCGACGAACAGAGACTCGTCGTCGTCGCCCCAGTTTCCGGCACGCTGTTGCCGGGCCGGCGCAAACCTCGCCCGAACGACAGCGGCGACCTCGAGACCTGGTGGGGTCAGCCGCTGGATGAAATCAATCGCGGCTGCTGGCTCGAAACGGGCTCCCTTCTGTGCCAGATCGGCGATGCCGCCACGCTCGAAGCGGTGTTGCTATTGGACCAAGGCGACGTTGAATTCGTTGAAGCGGGACAAAAAGTGCGCGTTCAACTCGACCAGCTTCCCGGACAACCGCTCTCCGGCACCGTTCGCGAAGTGGCGAAAGTCGATCTGAAAGTAACGCCGCCCGAGTTCTTGCCCGAGGGAGTGATCCCCACCCGTGCCGATGCCTCGGGAATCGAGCGCCCCGTCAACACGGTGTATCAGGCGCGCGTCGAGATTTCGGCAGTCGAGCAACCGCTCTTAATAGGCCAGGCCGGCGTTGCGAAAATCGATGCGGGCAGGCTGTCGCTGGCGCGGCGATTGGCGCGCTACCTGAGCCAGGTATTCCGGTTCGAAGCTCCCTGATCGCCAGAGCACGATCGCCCCAGCGTTTAGTGCTGGAACAAGAATTCCTTCGAGTTGAGCAGGGCCCAGCCGATGTCTTCCATCGCCAACTTGCGGTCGGTGTTCGCGGCGATGTGCTTTTTGGCCGCATCCAGCTCGGCAGCCACCGGACGCCGGCACAAGGCCGCCAGGTACAGCTCGTGAATGATCTCATCGTCGGGCTTGTTCGCCGCCACCAATTTCGCAATCCGGCCGTTGGCATCGCGCAGCTTATTGTGCACGACCGGCCCATTGATCATTTGCAGAGCCTGCGAAAGGTTCGATTCATTCGATCGCTCGCACTGGCAGGCCATCTCCCGTTGCGGCTGCCCGAAGATCTTCAGGAAGTAGTTGTCTGCCGGAGGCTCGGTCAACTCGACCGCCCGAGTTCCAACCGGGGCGCCGGGGAAAACCTCGGGCACGCTCGTCACCTGGCAGATCGAATCGAGCAATTGCTCGGCCGACAACAGTCGCGTGTTCGCGTGCGAGAAGTAGATTTCATCAGAGCCGTTGAACTCGTTCTTGCGCGAGCTGAGCTGGTATGTCTGGCTTTTCATAATGGTCCTCACGGCCCATTTGCGGCTGAAGCCGTTCTTGACGAATTCGGCCGAAAGCGCATCGAGCAAAGGGGCGTTCGAGGGTGGGTTCGAATCTCGGAAGTCGTCGACCGGTTCGACGATGCCGCGGCCGAGCAGTTGACCCCAGATGCGGTTGACCGCCGCCTTGGCGAAGAAGGGATTGTCGTCGGCCGTCAGCCATTCGGCGAAAATCTCGCGCCGATCGCGCCCGGCGGGCACGTCGACATCGCCTTTCAGCAGCAAGTGCGGCTTCATCTGCTTGCCTGTGCGCGGCTGAGTCACTTCTCCCGCCTTGCTCACGAACACGACTTCTTCATCGGGCGAAGCGCCGAGCTTGCGGCCGATGCGCACGAATGCGGCCCCGATACCGTAGTAGTTGTCTTGAGTCCAACGTTCGAACGGGTGGTTGTGGCATTTGGCGCATTGAATGCGAATGCCAAGGAAAAGCTGGGCCGTGGTTTCCGTCGCATCCTGCGGATCGCGGCTGGCGCGCCAGTAATTGGCGGGAGGATTCGAATAGGCGCTGCCGCTGGCCGTCAGCAATTCGCGGGCGAACTGGTTGATCGGCTTGTCGCTGCGCACGCTCTCGTAGAGCCAAAGCCGGAACTTCTGCACGCCGGTTGCATTCATCTTTTTCGCATTCGCGCGCAAGATATCCCCCGTCATCAACGTCCAGTACGACGCAAAATCGTCAGACTCGACGAGAGCGTCGATCAACTGGTCGCGCTTGTTGGGGTTCTGATCGGCAAGATAGGCCTGCGATTCTTCGACCGTCGGCAATCGGCCGGTGGCGTCGAGATAGCTCCGCCGCAGAAATTCTTCGTCAGAACACAGATGACTGGGCAGAATCTGCAATTGCCTGAGTTTGGCGTTCACCAGCGTGTCGATGAAGTTCTTTTCGGGCGCGTTGTTCCAGGCGAAGCCGGGGACGTCTTCGAGAAAAGTGATGTACGAAGTGGCCATTTTGTCGAGATAGCGCGCCAGAATCGCCGTTTCGCCGCGAGCAACCTTCTCGACGACCCCATCGTCGGCGACGCGCGCGACCGATTCGCTCGAAGATGAATAGCAGGCCACGGGCGTCACATCGCGAACGCTGCCGTCGCTGAAGTGGGCCAGAACCACAAGCTGCTGCCGCGTTCCCTCTTTTTGAAACACCCGGCCTTCCGGAAGAATCTGAATTTTGACGACGTCGGGCTCGGTTGGAGGATCGACGCGCAGCCCCTCGGCAATCCAGTCGTGCAAGATTTCGTAGGCCGCGTCATGCTTCTTCAATCGCCGTCCGCCGCCGTGCGCCAGCTCCATCAGCGGCTTGCGCAATAGGAGGCTTTCGGTGGGGGAGACGATGTTGGCTCGACGGCCGTAGTATTCCGATCGCAGAGTGACAATATCGAGCGCCGGGTCGTAGGCACGAAGTGAAAGCCGGAAACCGCCCTTTCCCGAAGGCGAGCCGTGACAGGCCCCCATGTTGCAGCCGGCTTTCGAAAGCGCGGCCAGGGTGCCGTTCTTGAAACTGATGGCCGAAGGCTGGTCGATCCCCTGCACCGTGACATCGATCTTCGTTTCTTTGCCGGCAATCTTGGCTACGATCTGCGCGGCTCCATTTGCCACCGGATAGACGACGCCGTGCTCGACCTTGGCAATTTGCGGGGCGGTCGAAACGAACTCGGCTGCGCCGGTCAAATCGCGAAGCTCATTACTCGCATATTGTCCCGTGACGATAAGCTGCTGCCGGGCGCGCTTGCCCGAGAGCACAAACTTGTCCGGCACGAGGGTTATCACCGCGGGATCACCCACGACGACGGCAGGATGCGGCCCGCCCTGCTGCGGCGACTTCTCATCGGCCGCCAGAGGATTTTGCGAGGCAACTCCAAAGGCAGCAATGATTAGCGATGTCCACCCCGTGATGCTCAAACAACGCGCCCGAGTATGCATCGACTGTGGCATGTTTCGTGATCTCCATTCGCGGAACTAGGGGGGAAAACTTTCCCCGGATAGATACCTGTTTATATTTATATCAACTTTTGTGTCGATTTCAAACTATTGCACGTTCAAAACATTGGCCGGAGATGCGGCCGTCAGTTTCGCATTGCCGTTCATGCCGTCCCCCTGCACGATGATGTTTTTCACTTCGCCAGTCGCGGCATCGGCGGCGGCCGTCAGCGTCACTTCGACTTCGTTCTGGCCGGCGGCAATCATTGCAGCCGAAGCCGCGACGCCTTTGGGCAGATTCTGCAGCGTCAGCGTGATCGGCCCGCCGTAGGCCGGGTTACGTTCGGCGACGACCTTGATTTTGAGAGTCTGGCCCTTGGCCAGCTTGCCGCCGGCAAAGTCGGGTTTGAGGGCG
>DATGKC010000320.1:0-5191 GCA_035294845.1 Planctomycetaceae bacterium
AATGTCGTCAGCTCGGCTCCCTGCTCGCACCATTGCCAAAGAAACCGCTTGCGCTCGCCCGCCAGCGAGTAAAGGGAATACCATTTCTCGACCTCGGGGCTCAGCCGGCGAGCGTTCACCAGATCCTGCTCGCGCTGCAAGGATTCGACCGAAAACCCGAATAGATCGATGCCCTGGCGCGCTCCGGCAGGGCGCGGCTGTCGCGCCGGGCGGGAGGCGGGCAATGCCGTTCCGCCGGCGCGATCGACGAGCGTCACCGCCTGACGCACGATGCGCGCAACGAGATCTGCCTCGGATTCGCCGCTGGTTTCGATGTCCACGGCTCCCGAGACGGTGACGGGCGTGGCAACGCCTGCGTCCGCCAGCAATTCCAGCACGGCGGTGCCGAAGCCCCCGCCCGCCGAGCCTCGTTCCAGCGTCATCAGCCCCTTGACGCGCCCGGCCATCCCGCAAATCAACTGCCGATCAAGCGGTTCAGCGAAGCGGGCGTTGACGACGCCGGCCGAGATTCCCTGCCTGGAAAGCTCGGAAGCCGCTTTCACGGCAGGAGCCGCCAAGGGACCAAATGCCAGCAAAACGACCTCGTCTCCCTCTTCGAGAACTTCCGCTTTCCCGAACTCGAGTTCTTCGACGAAGTCGGGAAACTCGAGCGCAGGCAAGGGACCGAAGGGAATCTGCACGGCGATCGGGCCGCAATGAGCCGCGGCAAACCGCAGCATCTGACGCAGCTCCCAACCATCCTTTGGGGAAATGATCACCGTCTGCGGAAGCAGGCGCAGAAAAGCCAATACCGAAGTGCCTCGGGGCATTGCGGCGTCGACTTCACCCGCTGCCTGTGGCGGCTGCTCCTGCACGACGATGAACCGCATCGGCAGGGAGCGCAAACGGAGGCTCTGGCACAATTGTCCGAAAAGACGTTGCAGACACGACTCGGTGAGCACCACCACCGGCCGGCGACCGTCTTGCACCAGCCGGGCGCACCAGGCCAGAGTTCGAGCCGCTTCTTCTTGCTGCGACGGATCGGGCAACAGGTGCAATTGTTCGGAATAGCAAGGCGACGACAGGAACGAGTCGATCAGCCGCCGTTCCACGAGCACCGCGGATTGCCCATCGTGCTGCATTTGGCGCGAGAGTTCTTCCGTCGCGACTTCGAGGAATGTGGCGGCCCGAGCTGCCTCGCGCATCGGACTTGCTCGACGCGCCGCGGGCGAGGGTGCAGCCGCTTTCCCCAGGGTCTCACTGGCCTTCATTGCCGATGAGCCGTTGGGCGGGGGCTCGCTCGCGCCGACATCCGCCAGCTCGACTTCGCCGGCGCTTGTCGGCCTTTCCATCATCGGTGATTTCGAAATCGGATCGGGCAATATCTGAGATGTCATGATCGGCGTTGGTCATCCTGCCAAACGGCGGCGAAGAGCGCCACTCCAGGCAAAGTCCTACAATAAATGGACTCACCCGGAAGTGTCAAACAAAATCGCGGAGAACCGCGCATCGCGGGGTGAATACCCCGCTGTCGCGGTCTTTTTGCGCTGGTGAGGCAAATTATTCCGGGCGGCTGGCGGCAACTTTCTCTGACGCGCCACGACGCGCTCGATAGATTTTGCCCGGCTTGCCAGCCCCGTCAGGATCAACGCCGCGATTTCGACACGCTCGAGCGCCGCCGCGCACTTCGTCCGTCATTCCCGACAGGGGCTTTTGATGACGGCGCCTCGGCGCGTTCCAACGGCGATTCCGCCGGCCCTGCGAGCACTTCTCCCGTCGCTTGAAAGCGCGATCCGTGACAGGGACAATCCCAGGTGTGCTCTGCAGCGTTCCAATGCACGATGCAACCCATGTGCGTGCAAACAGCCGATAGGCAGGTCACTTTTCCTTCGTCGTCCCGCGAGCCGGCCACGCGTTGGCCTTCAAGTGTGAGCACCTTTCCCTCGCCTCGTTTGACGCTTCGGGTCGACCGCGCTTCCGTTCCTGCCAGACGATCGCGCACGAGATAGTACGGGTAATCGAGATTCTCTTTGACAAAGTCGAAGACACCGTGCAATTTTTTGCGATTGACCGACAGCAGGTCTCGCCAGGGGTTTTTCCTGTCGAGCGCCCAGTCGCATGCCATCATGCCCCCCAGGGTTCCGAACGTCATGCCGTTTCCGGCAAACCCCGTCGCCACGAATTGTCCCTGGGCAGACTCTCCGATATAAGGCAGGCCGTCGTGAGTCTCGACAACCTGGCCCGACCAGCGGCGGTCGCTCTTGGCCTTGGGGATCAGGCGATGCAAATGCGACTCTAATTCGGCAAAGCGCGATTCGACGTTGCCGGCCTGGCCCGTTTTGTGGTCTTGCCCGCCGAAGATCGCATAGTCGCTGTGTTCGCCGTGGTCGATGCGCAGGTAATAATAGGGGTCCGACGTATCCCAGAAACTTGCCTCGGGAACGGCGTCTCTGGGGATCTTGGCGCCGATTGCGTAAGTCGAGTACGACGCGAGCTTGGTTTGAAGAAGCGTGGCGCCGATCGTGCCCGATTCGCCTGCCAGCGGAACGTGCGTGGCCATCACGATCTTGCCGCATTCGACTCTGTGGCCGTTGATTTTCACCGCTCGCGGCCCTTCAGAAAACTCGCCCGCCGTCGACTCTTCGAAGATCAAGCCTCCTTCGTCGGCCACCGCCCGCGCCAGCCCCGCAACGTAGCGCATGGGGTGAAACTTCGCCTGATTCGCGAAACGGATGCCCGGTTTGCCGATGTGCGGAACTGACGGCAAAAATACGGCCGGAAACTCGAATTCCTCGGCCAGCCGACAATCTCTTTGGAGATCGCTCGACTCGTCGCGTTCGGAATCCAATGACGCATGCAGAAAGCCGGGAACGCGGCGAAATTCACATTTGATCTCTTCCGCGCGGACGATCTCTTCGATCGTATTGACGGCCGCAGCGCCTCCCCCCCAAGCGAGTCTTGCACCATCCCGTCCGAAGACGTTCACCAGCTCGCTCAGGCGCGCGTCGGTGACGCACGTCAGATGCGCGGTCGTGCAGCCGGTGTCTCCCTGGCCGATGCGCTGGCGATCGACCACACAGACCCGCTGACCGGCCTTTGTCAGCAGATAGGCTGCGGTGAGGCCGGTGATGCCGCCCCCAATGATCAGCACGTCGCATTTGAAGTCGTCCTCCAGCGTCGCAAACTTTGGCATCCGCACGTCTTGCCAGGGGGTCTTGGATTCCATGAGAGTCGATCCGATAGAAGGTCTTGCATTGGCGCCGGCGTGGATCCGGTTTGTTGTCGCCGCCTGGTGAACTGTGCACAGGCCATGCCACTGGGCAAGGCGCCCGGGCCGCTCTGAGAAAAGTGCCGGCCAGGGCATGGGCCGATCGACTGTTAATCGACGCGATGCGAATTCCTCATGGCTTTGTGATCGCGCTCTGACCAGAGTGTTTGGCCGGTGGCCACTGCGACTGGATAATGAGGCGAGGGTAAACCTCATCGGGGCGGCAAGTCGTGCGGGCGCGGCGAACGGCCGGCGTGGCTTGGGTGCGCGGGCTCGACGTTGAGCGCCGAGACTCATCGCGACGGAGCGTGATGACTGCTTTTTGTGGCCGATGGCTGTAAACTGGAATGCATGCGCAAGGCCATTTCCAGATGCAGTTCGTTCCTGCTGATCGGCGCCGTAATCGCCTTGAGCGCGAGCGCGGGCCTGGCGGAAGAGCCAATGCTGACTCCCGCGGCGGCGGCCTTCTTCGAGCAGAAGATACGGCCCCTCTTGATCGAACGCTGCTATCCGTGTCATTCAGAGGCAAAAAAGATCAAAGGAGGATTGGCCCTCGATACGCGCGCCGGATGGATCAAAGGTGGCGAGAGTGGTCCGGCGATCGTTCCCGGAAAGCCCGATGAGAGCCGCCTCATAAAGGCCGTGCGCTATGCCGATCCCGACTTGCAGATGCCTCCCGGCGGGAAACTAGCCGAAGCCGAAATCAAACTGCTGGAAGAATGGGTCAGCCTCGGCGCACCCGATCCGCGCGAAGAACCAAAGAAAGATTCGGATCCAGGCAAGAATGCAGTCGGGACCGGCGCACACTGGGCCTTTCAGCCGCTGCGCGATTCGGTCGCTCCTTCCATCCGAGACGCTCGCTGGCCTTTCGACCCGCTCGATGCCTTTATTCTGGCGGCCCTGGAAGCCGAAGGGCTAAAGCCCTCGCCGGAGGCAGATCGTTACGCCTGGCTTCGGCGGGTCTCGCTGGACCTGACCGGCCTGCCTCCCACACCGCACGAGATTCAATCGTTCCTCGACGACGCTTCGGCGGACCCTTACGAGCGCGTCGTCGATCGGTTGCTCTCTTCGCGCGCTTTCGGCGAGCGCTGGGCACGTCCCTGGCTCGATCTGGTGGGCTATGCCGACCAGATCGGATCGGCGAACAACGTTCCAGCAGAACACGCTTGGCGCTACCGCGACTATGTGATCCGCGCTATGGCCGCCGACAAACCCTTCGACGAGTTCGTGCGCGAGCAGCTTGCGGGAGACCTGTTGGCGGCAGGCAGCATCGAGCAGCGCCAGGATCAATTGACGGCGACCGGGTTTCTCGTGCTGGGTAACGTCAACATCGTCGAATCCGACAAGCTCGTGATGCGGATGGACCTCGTCGATCAACAAGTCGAGAAGGTCGGCAAGACGTTCTTGGCCATGACGCTCAACTGCGTGCGCTGCCACGACCACAAGTTCGATCCCATCACGCTGAGCGACTACTATGGCTTGGCGGGCATTTTTGCGAGCACCGAATCGACGTACAAAGACGATCGCGGCGTATGGAGCTCGGTCGTCAAAGCGCCGCTTCCCGAAACGTTCGAGCAATTCACCCGCCGCGAGGCGGCTCGCCGCGCGCACGAGCAACAGGTTGCCGCCGTCCTCCGCGAGCGCGGTAAGGCCGAAGAAAAACTCCAGGCGCTCGAGCCGGCCATCAAGGCCGCCAAAGCGAATAACGCCGCCGCAAGCGCCGATGGCAGGCCGCTGGCCGAACTCGAGAAAGAGGCGGCCGACCTCGCGGCCAATTTGAAGACGTTCGAACAAAAACTGCTGCACCTTCATTACCTGGAGCCTCTGCCCCCGGTGGCTTTCGCGGTGAAAGACGGTCCCGAGATCGCCAATGCGCATGTCCAGGTCCGCGGCAATCCTCATGTCTTGGGCGCCGAAGTGCCCCGCGGATTCGTCCAGGCGGCC
>DATGKC010000321.1:0-4725 GCA_035294845.1 Planctomycetaceae bacterium
TATTTCGAAATTCGGGAAATGGCCGATTCGTCGATACGACGGCGAATACCGGTTTGGGCGACCAGCAATACAGTCAGGGCTGCGCAGCGGGAGGTTACAACAACGACGGATTCGCCGACTTGGCCCTGGCCAACTTCGGAACCAACGTGATCTACCGCAATAACGGCGACGGAACGTTCAGTGATGCGACAGCCGCCAGCGGAATCGGAGGCGAACACTGGAGCACGAGCCTGGCGTGGAGCGATCTTGATCGCGACGGCGAACTCGATCTCTACGTCGTGAATTATGTTCTCGATGCGCTGCGCGTTTGCCGAAGTGACAAAGGCATTCCGAAGACATGCCACGTTCAACTTTATGAGGCCGAGCACGACGTGCTCTACCTCAGTCGAGGCGACGGCGCGTTTGACGACGTGACCGATTCCGCCGGCATCAGGGTCCCCGATGGCAAAGGCCTGGGAGTGGTGATTGCCGACCTCGACGACGACGGCTGGCCCGATGTGTACGTCAGCAACGACGGCACTCCCAATTTTCTGTTCCATAACCTCGGTTCTCAGACAGGCGCCCTGAAATTCAGCGAAGTCGGCTTGGCTTCCGGAGCAGCGGTCGGTTCCGAAGGCGCGCCGAAGGCCGGCATGGGCATTGCCTGCGCCGATTTCGACGGCGACGGCCGGCTCGATCTGCACGTCACGAATTTTTATCGCGAAGGCAGCACGCTGTATTTGAATCGCGGCGACCTGTTGTTCGAAGACGGCACACAGCGCGCAGGGCTCGTCGAACCCACCAAGCCCATGCTGGGCTGGGGAACGCAAGCGATCGATCTCGATCTCGATGGTCGCTCGGAACTGTTCGTGTCCAACGGCTATGTCGAACATTTCCAGCGCCCGGAAGAGCCTTGGCCCATGCCGCCGCAACTGTTCTACAATCAGGGCGAAGGCCGCTTTGCCGAAATTTCCCGCGCCAGCGGCGAATTCTTCGCCGGCCAGTACCTGGGGCGCGGCGCCGCGCGAATCGACTGGGACCGCGACGGCAGACCCGATCTGATCGTCGTCCATCAGGACCGGCCAGTCGCCCTCTTGCATAACGAGACTCAGTCCACCGGCCGACGCCTGATTCTTCTGTTGCACGGCGTCGAGTCCAATCGCGACGCCATCGGCGCCCGCATTCGCGCGACCTCGGCGGGAACCGCGCAAATGCTCGAAATTTGCGGCGGAGACGGCTACTGCGCGTCGAACGACCGCCGGCAAATCGTGGGGCTGGGCCAGGCCCTCGCCGTCGACGTCTTGGAGATCGATTGGCCCAGCGGGCGCAAAGATCGCTTGACCGATATCCCTGCTGATGTCGAGCTCATCTTGATCGAAGGCCGCCCGGCGGTCATGAAAAGTATCGAGCACGAATCGAAATGATCAAGACTGGGGAGAATCCGCCTGTCCTCCATTGGCTGCAGCGGCACCGGCCGGCGTGGCTGGGTTTACTGATTGTTATTCTGGCGGGATCGGCCTGGATCGGTTGGCACCGATTCATTCGGCCCACCGATGCGCAGCTTCTGACGGCGGGGATTCGTTTCACCGATCGCGGCCAGAAGGAGCAAGCGATCGAGAAGTTCGATCAGTTGCTTCAGCGCAATCCGCATGAGAGCATGGCGCTTTTATATCGCGGGCAACTGGCGCGGGACGCGGGCGACGTCCAAGCGGCGACAGAATTCTGGAAGCGCGTCCCCGACGAACCGGCCCATTTGGGAGGCACGGCCCGCTTCCTGGAAGGAACGCTGCTGCTCGAAGCCAACCGCGCGCGGGCGGCCGAAGCGGCCTTCTTGAAGGCGATCGAGCTGAATCCCAAGTACGTGAAGTCACACGAGCGGCTGCTCAAACTGTATGCTGCGCAATTGCGCCCCCCCGACATCAAACACGAGCTCGATGCGATTCACCAATTCCGGCCTTGGACCTTGGATGAATTGTACGAGTTGGTCTATTTGACGGAACTATCGACAAATAAGGCGAAAACAATTCCGCTGCTTGAAAAGTTCGTGAAAGCTGATCCAGATGATCTCAACAGTGCGCTGGCGCTGGCAAGATATTACCTGCGGGACGATCGGGCCGGCGAAGCAGCCGGCCTGTTGCGCCGTGCCGCGGGTCAAAACCCGAAAGACGCGACGACCCAGGCCTATCTTGCGGAGGCCCTATTGGCTCAATGGGATCTGCCCGGAGCCAGCGAAGCACTTTCAAGAGCGCCGGCGGAACCCGGCGCCCCGCAATGTGTCTGGAAAAGTCATGGTCTCTTTTGGATCGCATCGGGCGACTGGAAACAAGGGGCGGTGTGCCTCGAAAAAGCCTTCCATCTCAATCCCAACGACATGCTTGTGTGTTTCAAATTCGGCCTGGCGATGCGGAACATGGGAGAAGCGCCGGCCGCGAAGCGCTATTTCCGACGAGTGGAACGCCTCAAGGATTTGCGGTTGGTGATGATTGAGATTGCCGAAAGAGCTGAGAACGAAACGTCTCCCCCCGTAGAAAAAGTCTTCGACGCCGGCAGATTGCTCGTAAAATTAGACAGGAATCAAGAAGCGGCCGCGTTTTTCGAGCAGGTCTTGGCCTGGCGTCCCGATGACGCAACGGCCCGCGATCAGTTTGCCCAGGCGTCACGTCGCTCGCAATCTTCAGCCGCGAATGATGGCGGCCGATGATTGTCATTCCCAATTCAGTTCCTGCCGAGGCGATTCCGAATGGGTATTTTTTTGAAAAAAAATGACTTGCCATGCCAATTTCTTGATTGCAAAACGAGTGCCGGGGTGTACGATCGGGAAATACATGGATTTCTCATGCCTTTTTTGAAAGGGGCGATAACATGAAGTACGCTGCTTGTTTGTTATTCTCAATGTCGGCGTTTGCGTTGGTTGGTTGCGGCGAAGAAGGGCCGGTCAAACTGAAAACCGTTCCCGTCAAAGGAACACTTTTCGTCGACGGCGCGCCGACCGGCGATTGCACGATTTCTTTCACGCCGACCGGCCCGGCCGACACCGATCAGAAGAAGCCGACGAAACACACTGCCGGCGCCACAGTGGCCAAAGACGGAACATTCACTCTGAAGACCTACGAAGACGGGGACGGTGCAGTTCCCGGGAAGTATGAAGTTTCGATCGCATCCGATATGTCGAAGATGCAAATGACCCCCACGAAGCCGACCAAGACTTATACGGTGGAAATTGCGAGCACCAGCGATGGTAAGCCGCAAGACTTGAAGATCGAGCTCGAGTCGACCGGCGCCGAAGGCAACCTCACCGGCACCTCGTCTGAGGCGATGAACAAGAAGGGTCCGTAAGCGGAAATTCGGCTGAATTCGACAGTGCATCGATGCCCCAGTGCTGCGCGACGACCGCGTCGCCTCGCTGGGGCATTTCTTTTTTTCATGATTTGTTTTTTCATGAGGAGTGCACGATGAGATCCATTGCCTTGATTTCTCTTTTCTTGGTTTCCGCAGCGCTTGTTGGTTGCAACAACGGCGAGCAAATTCCCCGACTGAAAACGATTCCTGTCAAGGGGACACTTTATCTGGATGGCAAACCCTACGGGAATTGCACGCTCACGTTGACGCCCGACTCTCCCGACCCGGATCCGAAAAAGCCCACGAAGCACGGAGCGGGCGCCACGGTCAACGCCGATGGGACGTTCGTTTTGAAGACCTACGAAGATGGCGACGGTGCAGTTCCGGGGAAATACGAGGCGGCGCTCGGCGCCGAGATGGGCAAAATGCAGATGGGCAGCGTGCCCGTCGTAGAGCCGAACGTTGTCGAGATCGCTCAATCGGACAATGGGAAACCGGTTGACTTGAAGATCGACCTCAAGTCAACAGGTGAAACGGCTGACCCCACAGGCGTTCGATCGAAGGAGATGTCCAAGAAGACGCCGTAGGGATCGTCGTTTTGACGGTCATCTTGGTTGTCGTTCGATGCCCCGGCGCTGCCGCGTCGGGGCTTTTTCATTTAAGGAGCACTCATACGCCGGGCAAAAGCATCGAGATCGAGCGGACAAATATACAAATGCACCGGTTACGGTGAATTCTATAAAAAAACACATTTTTCTAAAAAAAGACATTGTGACTTATGCAATCGCATTTTATCTGCGCGAGCCTGGGGATATTCTGGCCACTATTCATCGAATCTTCATCCGTTGGCTTTTTGCCGACGGTGGCTTTTTCTTGGTTGCGGCGTGTGGCATTCGTTCATTCCCACGGCGCGACAAGAATTGGGCTGCGTTGATCGCCTGATTTGGGCGACTGTTTTGCGTTCCTATTTCTTTATTGGAGTCAGCGCCATGGAAGCAAAATTCGCAATGCGTAAGGTTCGTTGGAAGAAATCGGGGTTTACGCTCATTGAGTTGCTCGTGGTGATCGCGATCATCGCCATTCTCGTGGCGATGCTGCTGCCGGCGGTGCAGCAGGCGCGCGAGGCGGCCCGCCGCAGCCAGTGCAAGAACAATCTCAAACAGCTCGGCCTGGCGCTGCACAATTATCATGAGCTGCACAACATGTTCCCGCAGTCGGCGATCTGGTCGTTCTTCCCTCCGGGCGCCACGACGCTCTCGGCGGGCATGCAGCGGAACACAACGTGGATCGCGCAAATCCTGCCGCAGATCGACAACGCGCCGTTGTACGCCATGATTAATTTCGCCGCGCCGATCTGGGGCCAGATTGATCCCAGCGGAGCCATCATTACCGCCAAGCGGCTGAATG
>DATGKC010000322.1:0-4742 GCA_035294845.1 Planctomycetaceae bacterium
AGCGAATCGTCGCCGCGCACCTCATTGAGCTGACCGGCGAATCGTTCGGGATCGATGCCGGCGCCTGGCGGGAGTGGGTCGAAGCGCAGCCGGAGGGTCGATTCATGCCGTAAGTTCGAAAGCGAATCGCTCGGGAACCCATCGACAGGAATTGATTCGCCGATTCGCGTGACAAAGTGAAATCGCCGATGTCAAATTCGCAAAACCGAAATCCGTTGGATCTGGCCGGTCGCGTGGCGCTCGTCACCGGGGCGGGTGTGGGAATCGGCCGCGCGACGGCCTTGGCTTTGGCTTCCGCGGGCGCCACGGTAGGCGTGCACTTCAATACGAGCGAAGCCGGGGCGCAACAAACGCTCTCAGACATCATCGCGTTGGGCGGCCGCGGATTTCTGCTGCCGGGCGATTTGACGCACGAAGAGCAGGCCGATCGCGCGGTGGACCAGCTTATCGACCAGGCGGGCCGGCTGGATATTCTGGTCAATAACGCCGGAAATCCATTAGAGCGATGCAGCCTGGCGGAGTGTCCGACGTCGCTTTGGCGGCAGGCCTTCGATGTCAACGTGACCTCGGCATTTCTGGTCACGCGCCGTTCGATACCGCATCTCAAACGGGCCGGCCGCGGGAGCGTCATCAATAATCTCTCGCTCTCGGTGCAGACCGGCGGCGCCGGCGGGGCGGGCCCATACGCCGCGGCAAAAGGTGCATTGCAGGTGATGACGCGCACTCTCGCTCGAGAGCTGGCGCCTGAAGTGCGCGTGAATGCCGTAATGCCCGGCGTGATCGAAGCGCGACACCACGAAGTCTTCAGCAGCCCGGAACGGATGGCCGAATACCGGAGGCAAACTCCGTTGGCCCGCAATGGGTCGGCTGAAGAAGTTGCGCAGGCCATCTTGTTTTTGGCGAGCGACGCCGCGAGTCTTATCACGGGGGCCGTCATCGACATCAATGGCGGGCGGTTTCTGCGATAGCCGCACCAGCGAGACGCTTGTGCTACGACGGCCAGACTGGGTCTTCGTGCGTCGCCGGTTCCGATTCGGCTTCGTCCCCTCGCAGCAGCAACTGAAGCGCGTGCGGCACGGGCGGGAACGTCTCTTCGGCGTCGGCAAGCGTAGAGTCGGCCGGGGTTTCGTCGTCGGATGGCCCGGGGTCGCGCGTGCGCGAAATGAGGGTCAAGATCGCCGGCACGAGAATGATCGAGACCAACAGGCACGTTCCCACGCCGATCGTCAACACGAGCCCCAGGCTGTAGAGCCCGCGATGGGCGGCGATCATCATGCTGCCGAAACCCACCATCGTCGTCGTCGAGTTGACGAGAATCGCGTTGATGACGCTTGCCGAGGGGGTGTATGGCCCAAGCTGCGACTGCGTGCGGAAATCGTGGATCACGTGCACGCCGCCATCGACCCCCAATCCCACCACCAGGGGGAGCACGATCAGGTTGGCGGGGTTGAGGTCGATGTCGAACAGCCCCAGCACGCCGAACATCAGCGCCGTCCCGGCCAAGGGGGGCAAGAGCGCCAGCACGCAGTCGCGCACGTTGCGAAAGTCGATCAGTAAGAGGACGCAAACCGCGATCAGCGCATACACGCCGGCCGTCTCGTAGCTCCGCTTGATGGCCTTCGAAGCCTCATAGGTTTGCAGCGGAGTGCCTGTCGCCTCCGGATCCACCGAACGCACGTCGGCGATGAATTTCTCGAGAGGTTCGATGTCCCAAATCTGCGACTTGGGATAAATCTGCATGAGCCATTTGCCTTGCGGGCTGATGAAGCGGCCCACGAGCGCGGGGGTCAAATCGGCGGGGCTGACCGGCTCTGGGGCCGAAATCGCGGCCAGGCCTTGCAGCCGCGCCAAAAGGTCGGCCGACAGCCGCGCCTGGTAGTCGCGCAAGAGCTGCATCTGCGCCTCTTGGCTGAGTTCCGAGAGGCGATCGAGAAACCGGCCGACCTGTTCGCGGGCCGAAGAGGCCGAGGGCGACTTGCCCGATTGAAGCACCGCTTCGATCCGCTCCAACTCGTGGCCGATCATGCTGGGATCGACGTCGGGGGGCGCCGGCGCGCGGACCGGCAAATTCGAAAGCTGGGCGCTCACCGCCTGCACCAGAAGCTGCGTGTCTTCTTCGGAAAACCGCGGCAGGATCGCCGCCAGCTCTTCGACGTGATGCACGCTGGGCAGCGCTTCGAATTTGCGCTTGAGCTCCAGCACCTGCTGCGGGCTGTCGGCCAGCGACACGGCAAACAACAATGAATGGTCGGCCTGATCGAAAATGCGCTTCTGAACTTCGACCGATTCCAGCCCCTTGGCCTGCAAATGCAGCAGATTGTAATCGTACTCGACGCGAGTTCCGAAGACGGCAATGCCCGCGATCGCCAGCGTCGAAACGGCCGTCACCCACACGGGATATTGCGACGTGAGCCGCCGCAGCCAGCGGCTTTCCAGCGGGCTGGGCAGGGCGTGCCCTTCGCGGCGGCGATCGGCCGCCACGAGCACCGCCGGCAGCACGACGAACGCGGCCACCGTGCAAATCAAGATGCCTCCGCCGGCGATGATGCCCAGCTCGGCGACCCCCGCGAAGTCGGTCATGATGGCGCAGAAAAATGCGACCGACGACGAGATCGCGGCCGTCAGAATGCCCGGCCCCACGCTGGTCCCGGTGGCGATGACTGCCGATCGGGCCGCGTGCCCTTCATGCCGGCACTCCAGATAGCGCAAGAGGTATACGGTGGAATAGTCGATGCCGATGCCGATCAGCATGGCGGCGAACGAGACGGAAAGAATATTGAGATGGCCCACGGCCAGGGTGGTGAAACCGAACGACCACGCCATGCCCACGAGCAGCACCAAGTTGCCCAGGATGGGATAGCGCAGCCCGCGAAAGCCGATGACCATCAGCGCGGCGACCCCGATAAACGACAAAATCGAGGCGTAGAACATGGCCGACTGCGACGAGCGCATCTCGTCGCTCTCGAGCACGGGAATGCCCGTGAGGCCCAGCCGGGCGTGGGGATGCCGTTTTCCCGCCTCGGCGAGCATTTCGCGCAGCCGGTCGATGGAGGGACTCGATCCGTTGAAGTCGTTGGCGACAGTCGTCGGCTGCACCCGGAGGAAGCCGACGGTGCCTTTCTCATTGAGCAGGTACCGATCGCCGAAGACGGTTTCGAGGTTCGCCAGCTCGCCGGGCATCTGCGCCTGCCAGGGAGAGTCATAATGGCGCTGATCGCGGGCGTATTCGTCGAGACTGGTCGCCAAGAGGGCGGTCTGGTGCAGGACGGGCTCGGTCATCATTTCGACGGCGGGCGACGGCTGCGAAAACGATCGCTCCAGCGAGAACCGCAGCTCGCGAACGAACGAACGCAAGGTGAGCAGGTTGAACCGCCGCAACAGCGGGCCGAATTCGTCAAGCTGCGTCAAGATCAACTGAAGCTGCTCGGGGGACGAATACTGCAGCGATTTCTGACGCAGGCGGCTCAAATCGACCTTGAACAATACATTTTTGAAGAGTTCGGTTTCGCCTTCGAGGCAGTCGCCCAGGTCGTCGAGCGCATGCTTGATCGTCTCGGCGTCGGGTCCCTCGACGACCACCACCATGTCTTCGGTCACGTCGCCGAATTCGCGCGTATAGTTGAGCCACCGCTGGTGGTATTCGGAACGGGGATCGATCAGATCGGCGCGGCTGGTTTTGAACGAGAGCTTATCGCGCGTGTAGAACGCACACAGGGCGGCGAGCGCCAGGCACGCGGCCAATGTGACCAGCGGAAACCGCGACGACGCCCGCGTCGTCCAGTGCAACACCGCTTCCACGAGCGAGCGGCGTTTAGATTCGGAATGACCTGACATTAAGCGTCCCGCAGGCGAGGCGTTCTAAGTGGCGAAATCTTTCGTTGCGTCGGAGTCTGGTTCGACGGGCGACGGCCAGCGGCACAAATAGCGCCCGGCTGCTGGGGCTGGCGGCGCAGCAGGGCAATGTCCGGACAATCTCGACGGAAATGACGATGGGCAGGGTGTTTAGCAGAAACCCCAATGTGCCGCAATCCCGACTGCCGTCATTCGATGCAAACTCAGCGTCAGAAATGCTTTGAAGGCATTTTCACGCTTTTGGTTTACGGCTTGCGTTTGGGCTCGATGAGACCGGGGATGGTGCCGAAGTCGCGTTCGGAGTTGGCGTCGCCTGGAGAACTGGTGGCGGCTTCCTTGAGATAGGCCAAAAGGTTGGCCATGTCTTGCGGCGGGATGTTCTTTTCAAGCCCCTCGGGCATCAGCGACTTGCCGCTGGTCGCCAGCTCGTCGATATCGCCTCTCAAAATCGTGACCGTTTCGTCCTTCTCTTTCTTGAGCGTGATGCTGGTGGCCGTTTGCGAGGCCAACAGGCCCGTGAACGATCGGCCCTGCTGATCGACGACGACGTACTGCACGTAGTTGGGCAGCACGTACTGATTCGGATCAAGAATGTGCGTGAGCAAAACCAGCGGGTCCCGCGAGGGCGACGAGGCCAGGTTCGGGCCGATGGCGACCCCTTTCCCGCCGAGCTGATGGCAGCCGGCGCAGTTCTTTTCGAAGATCGTTTGCCCGTCGGCGGCGCGGGCCGGAAGCGCGAGCGCCGCTTGATATTCGGCCACCACGGCCTTGCGCTCGCGCGTCGCCGTCTGCCCGAAGAGCTGATGGGCCAGCTTGCGGATCGCCTCGTTTTTGTGTTTTTGCAATACGTCGCGGCGCGTGGGTTCGACATCGGCCAACGAAACTTCGTC
>DATGKC010000323.1:0-5382 GCA_035294845.1 Planctomycetaceae bacterium
GTGCACGCCCACTTCGGCGGCGGGCGGTGCACGCTGAGCCTCGATGCGACCGGTTCGAGCCTTCATGAGCGCGGCTATCGCACGAGAACGACGACCGCGCCGCTTAAAGAAACGCTCGCCGCCGCCATCGTCGATCTGACCGGTTGGGACGGCCGCGCGCCGTTCTTCGACCCCATGTGCGGCTCGGGGACGCTCGTCATCGAAGCGGCGATGAAGGCGCTGCAGATCGCGCCGGGGCTGGCCCGGCCGTCGTTCGGGTTTCAGCGCTGGCCGGAATTCGACGGCAAGGCGTGGCAAGCCGTCATCGGCGAGGCGAGGCAGCAGAGACTGGCGGCCCCGCCCTGCGAAATCATCGCGACCGATTGCGATCGCGGCGGCGTAGAAGCAGCGCAAGAAAATGCCCGGCGCGCCGGAGTGGGAGATGCGATCCGTTTCGATGTCGGGCGTTTCGAGGATTCGGCTCCGCCGGCGGCGCAACCCGGCTGCCTCGTCATGAATCCGCCATACGGCACGCGGATGGGCGACGAGGCCGAGCTCGAAACATTGTACAAGCAGATCGGCGAAGTGCTGAAATCGCGGTTCGCGGGCTGGCAGGCGTTCATTCTGGCCGGCAACCTCGCGCTGGCTCGCCGCATCGACCTCACGGCGACGCAAAAATTCAGACTCAACAACGGCCCGCTGGAATGTCGGCTCTTGAAATTTTCGCCGTAGGACAAATGCGATGAGAGCCGAACTCTTTCCCATTGCGGGCGTGCCATGCGGTCATTTGGCCATCATGCCTCGCCCGCGAGCCGGTGACTGGCTGCCCGGCGAGATCGACTCCTGGCGGCGCTCGGGCCTCGACGTGGTCGTCTCCCTGCTGGAGGACACAGAGGTTGCCGAGTTGAATCTGGAGCAAGAGTCTGCACTATGCGAACAGGCCGGGCTCGAATTTCTGCGCTTCCCTATCCCGGACCGCGGCGTGCCGGCCTCCGCCGATGAGATGTCTGCGCTGCTCGCGTTCCTGGTAAAGCACATGCGCGACGGGCGCAGCATTGGAATTCACTGCCGCATCGGCGTGGGCCGTTCAGCGCTGGTCGCGGCGTGCGTTTTGAAGTCGCTGGGGCTGCCCCTCGAGGCGGCTTGGGAATCGATCGAGCAAGCGCGAGGTTTGTCTGTTCCCGACACACCGCAGCAAAAGGCCTGGGTGACGAGACTTGAAAATTTCGTGGCAAGCGAGGGCAAAGCGAGAAAGAAATGATCCATCAGACGGGAGCGTGATGCGGTATGTGATTTCCGGGGCGCGTAATTATCCGGGTGGCCCTGCCGTCCCGAAGGGCGGCCGGGTCGCGAAGCGACAAGAGGCTTCATCATTCGCGCTGCTCGCAGATCGATCGTCCGCCAATCATGCGACTCGGCGCGCCGCGAAATTGCGATCGATGAACCAACCGACTGACGAACGGTACTCGGACCTGCGCTGTGAGTCGGCCGAGCAGTGACCTGAACCGGAGTGCCGTCGTCGTCAAACCAACGCACAAGGCGCGGCCTCTTGTCGCTTCGCGACCCGGCCGGTGCTGGCGCACGCGGCCGGGCCACCCGGCTGTGAAACATCGCGACCGATTGCGATCGTGGCGGCAGCGCGGTGACGATGCAATTGAGCCAGCGCGCCTTCACGCAGGCACGGCATCCCGGGTATAATTTCTACATGACCACAGCCACACGAATCGGTCTTGCCGATTTCGATCGAATGATCGCCGAAGGGCAGTTTCCTCCTGGCCCGAAGCGCCATCGCATTGAATTGATCGAGGGAGAGCTCCGCCCGATGAGCCCGATCGGACCGATTCATGAACGCCTCGTGGACGTCCTTACCGAATGGAGTCTTACGGCTCTTCCGCGTGGAACGGCGTGGGTTCGAATTCAGAATTCGATCGGCATTCCCAGTCTGGATAGCGCGCCAGAACCCGATGTCTGCTGGGTTCGTCGAAGAGATTATTCGACAGGCCGCCCTCTACCCGACGACGTCCTCCTGGTCATTGAGGTCTCCGACACGAGCCTCGTCTACGACTGCGGCCAGAAGGCTGATCTGTTCGCCGCCGCCGGCGTCGTCGATTATTGGGTCGTCAAGATTCCCGATAAGTGTGTCGAGGTCTTCCGGCAGCCGGGCGGAAAACGATATTCCGACCGGCGGATATACCGCGCGCCCGAAGAAATTCGTCCACTGAATTTCCCGCAACTGGCCCTTCCCATGCAGTTGCTGTTCGCGAGCTGAGCATCGCCCGCTCGGCGATCAGATGTTCAACGTGATTCGGGTGGACGAAGAACCTCTCGCCAAAGGCGTCTCCGGTGGCGAGACCGTCGAGTGAAATCCTGGCTCGACAGATTCGCTGTTGGTGATCCTGCAACAAAGGCATGTTTCACGCTTCGGGGCTGGTGGACCGCGTTGTAATTCCCGTCCAACCGTTCACACACTCCGTTCACGCATCGACATCACCAAGCGCTGCAACAGTTGTTGCATTTCTCCCGCGGCCAAATGCACTTTCTGGCCGTGGCCGGGTAGCACCCATTCGAACCGATATTCCGCCAGCCGCTGCATCGACTTGGCTTGTAAAGTCCACGAATACCAGCAATAGTCTTTCGATGCCGAGAGCCGCTGCGCATCACGGTCCCAATCCAAATGATCGCCCGTGAAGAGAAAGCGATCTTGAAACAGCAGAACACAGTGGCCCTGGGTGTGCCCCGGCGTGGGGATGCCGCGAAAGCCCGGGCCAAGCTTCCAGGGCTCGTCGCCGTCGAGAATGATTTCTGCCCCCGGTTGCGACGACAACTCGGCTCGATGAATGATCCGGCGGCTGCCGAAATGCTCTGCATAACGCTGGGCGTCGGCCACGTCGTCGCGGTGCGTCAAAAAAATGTGGGCGATGCCGCCCAGCGCTTCGAGCTGGCGCACCAGCGCGGCCACGAATTTGGGCGAGTCGATCAGCCAGTTGCCCTCAGCCTGGCGAATGAAGTAGCTGTTTCCCCCGTATGACTTCGGAGAATTGTAGCCGCAGTAAAAGACCGGCTCTTCGATCAAGAGCGGGAAATCGTTCATCACGGCCTTTGGATCGTCATCAGCGAGACAGCCAATGGAGCCTGTCGGGCAGGCCAACAGTGCCTGCAACGCTTGTCGCCGGTTTGCGCTTGAACCGGGTTGCGCTTTGACGAAGGAAGTTTGAGCCGCTTCGCCGAAGACTGCGGGAGCAATCTGCCGACAGGCATCGCAGTCGATGCAAGTGGCGTCCACGAAGAAATCTCCAGGAACGTTTTCAGGCACTCGTTTCTTAAAGTTTGCCATGATCGACGCACGTTCGAATGTGACGGCGGCAGGATTCGCTGTCTGAACTTCATTTTAACAGCAAGCATCGGTCGCGGGTGAAGAGACGCGCACATTTTTCGGAGCGCTTGCTAGCCCGGCGGGACTCGAAAGCCGAGCTCGCCATCTCCCCCCACGGCGCCCAGCAGCGTGCGATTGAGAGAGCCCTCGTCATTTTATTCGACGCTTTCAATAGGACCTGATTTCGACGGATGTGGTTCGCATTGTCGCCCTTTTCCACGTCAGACGAAACTCATCCCGAACCGGCGACCGGGCCGGCGTGTCTGTTTCTTCAGTCCATTTTCACGAAAGGACGGTGCCCCATGTTCGCGACAGACTTTGATGACTTGCCATTTTTTCGAGCCGATGAGCAAGCGCCGCAGAGGATTCCCGTCAGAATCCCACGTGAAACGAGGCGTCCGCGTGATCCATGTGGACAAGGAACTCGAAGAAAAGCTTGGGCGAAATGACCTTTGTCCGTGTCGCTCCGGGAAGCTGTTCAAAATCTGCTGCCTCGAATCGGGCCGGTTTTGACGGCGTGAATCGAGATTCCTACTTTCAGAGAATGAAGACAGCCACCCGATTTACCGAATCGGGTGGCTGCTTGTTCCTGTCATTTGGGAGCGGTATCTGGATCGCTTTAGTTTGCCGTAAGGCACCGGTGACGATCAACGAGTGTGCCTGGAAGAAAGGCGTCTTTCCTTCGGTGATTCATCCACCCGGCCCGCCGAATTGCTTGTCATAGAGTTTTTTGAATGGGTTCACATCTGGTCCAACGGCGTTCTCGTTCTCCAGTGCCGGCAGTATTTCAGACCACCATTGGTCATAGGCGCCTCTCATGGCTTCGACCTCCCGCGGATATTGCGCGATGACGTTCGCCCGCTCGCCGGGGTCGGCCTTGATGTCGTAGAGCTCGCCGTCGTTCACCAGGCGGAAGCGACTGCTGCGCACTGCGCATTGGGCAAATTTCGAATCGGCCGCTTTCCCCTTCGGCCAGCGGCCCAAATGCACGAAAAGGTATCTGTCGGGCCAAGGCGCGTGCGCGTCATGCAGCAGCGGCACCAGGCTGCGCCCGTCGAGCTTAGGCGTCGCGGGAACTTTTGCCCCCGCCAGTTCCGCCAGAGTCGGAAACACATCGACGTGTGCCGCAAGCTGATCGACGTCAATTCCCGCCGGCACTCTGCCCGGCCAGTGCCAGAACGAAGCAACGCGCGTGCCGCCTTGGTACGGCGTGCCTTTCGCTCCCCGCATCCCGGCATTGTACAGGGAACTGAGCGGATGCCCGTTGTCGGTCATGAAGATCACGAGCGTTTTGCGTTCCAGCTCCCATTCTTTCAACTTGGCCAGCAGCGTCCCCAGATTGTCGTCAATGTTGGAAATCATGCCGTAGTAGGCGATGGCGTCCTGATCGAGGCCTGAGTTCTCATACATCCGGCGATATTTCTCAGGACACACATAGGGAGAGTGCGGAGCATTGGGCGTGAGATACGCGAAAAACGGCTGCTCGACCGCGCGCCGGGTTTCGATCCAGCGCAGAGCCTCTGCAAAGAACACGTCGGTGCAAAATCCTTTGGTTTTCTCGAATGTGCCATTGTGCAAAATCGCGGGGTCGAAGTACGTGTTTCCCGGAGCATCGCCGCAACTGCCGGGGTACGTCTGCCCGATCCCCCCTGCCCCGTGAATGAAGACTTCATCGAACCCGCGCCGGCCGGGCTGGTAGGCCGGCTCATCCCCCAGATGCCATTTGCCGAAAATCCCGGTGGCATATCCTGCCGATTTAAGAACTTGAGCGATGGTGACCGCCGTGAGGCTCATTCGCTCGCGCTCCATGATCGTGTGCGTGACGCCCGATCGGAACTCATGACGGCCTGTCATCAGCGCGCATCGCGTGGGCGAACAAGTGGGGCTGACGTGAAAGTCCGTAAAGCGCAGGCTCTGGGCGTGCAAGCGGTCGAGATGCGGCGTCTTGATGATCGGATTGCCGTGACAGGCAAGTTCACCGTAACCCTGATCGTCGGTCATGACGAGGATGATATTCGGGCGGACAGGAA
>DATGKC010000324.1:0-4704 GCA_035294845.1 Planctomycetaceae bacterium
CGAGCAAAGCATACTTGGCATTGCTCACGAGGTTCACCGCGATTTGCAGGAATTTCTGCTTGTCGATCAGCAGCCGCGGCAGCTCATCGAATTCGCGCACGACTTCGATCTTGTGGCGGTCCATCGAAGCCGAATTGATCCGCACGGCGTCTTCGAGCAGTTCAGCCAGCGAGACTTCTTCAATGAACCCCGAAACGCCAGCATAATTCTGCTGCAGCGACACGATGTCTTTGATGTGCTCGATGCTCTTCGAGAGCGACGCGATCTCCCCCAGGATTTCTTCTTCGCGCGTCGTCATCTTGTGGCTGAGCTCGACCAGAAACCTCGGCAGGTGCTTGCCCCGCGCATCGCTGGTGACAAACGTGCCCGCGTCGTCCAGGTGGGGTTTGAGCAGCTCGGCGGCCCGGCGCATGTCGGCAATTCCCGATTTGTGCAAGCGATCGCTGATCACGGCGGTCGAAACGTTGACGCTGTTGAGCACGTTTCCCACGTTGTGCAAAACGCTCGTGGCGATGTCGGCCATCCCGGCGCGGCGGGCCACTTCCAGATTCTGCTTCTGGGCCGCCTTCAGCTCCGCCGTTCGCGCCGCCACTTCGGCCTCGATTCGCTGGTTGGTTCCCTCCAGCTCGGCCCGCTGCCGCGCGATGTCGTGCATTTCGCGAATGCTCTGCTGGCACGAAATCACCAGAAACGTGTCTTCAAATAACACCCAGCCGGCGTGCTCCAGCCAGCGCCAGGGGTTTGCCGCGAGAATCCCGAACACCGATTGCGGCCAAATCAAGCCGCGGAGCAAATGGTCGGCCGCGATGACCACCGTCGCCGGCACGAACACGCGCCAATCGCGGTAGAACGCCAGGAACGCCAGCGAGCCGAAGACGTGAAAGTGCGTCTCGATTCGGCCGCCCGTGAGGTGAATCAAGAGGGCCGACATCAGCATTTGTCCGACGGCCACGCCGTAGCGCGTGAGTGCCGCCCCCGAATGCATGAGCGCCAAGGCCACCGGCAGCGCCGTGATGATGCCTCCCAAAACAAGCGCCGCCAGCATGTGCGGATGAACCTGGCTGGTCGTTCCCGACCAGGTGAGAGGTGAAATCCACTGCGCCGCCGCGATGGCCGCAAGCCACTGCAGCACCATCAAGTAGGCAAACAGCCGATCGGTTCGCCGGTAGATCCGCTGCTGATGCTGCGCGAACAGCTCTTCGGTCCTCAGCGAGAAAGACCCGCTCGAGCTGTCGGGATTTATGGTTTCTGGCATGGCTTTCCAACTTGGGACTGAGACATTTCAAACAGAGAACAGCCGAAGACTGCGTTTTGGCGGCTGCTCGTCGATTTCCCGCTCAGCAGCGACACCAGGGAGCTGCGGCCCGGATTGTCTCCCTCGTGGCCGCGAGAACCCGTGATCCCTCCGGAGAACAGCAATCGCCCGTCGCTGCCGTAGAGCAGCACATGCCCGGAAGTCTTGACTTCAAAGCGCTTGGCTGCCTCGCCGTCGGGATCGCACAAGACGGTCGTTTGCGGGAGCTTTGCGGCCTCGTTCCAAAGGGGAGTTTCGGCCCATTCGCCCGTTGGATGTGCCGGCGTCCGAAAGAAGACCCGCGTTTCGACCGCGCCTGGGCAGGCCGCCAGAACTTGGCCTAGCTCGGCGAGGCTGGCTCTCGTGCAGGGGCACCGCGGGTGTGCAAACATAAGGAGCGTCGGGCGATCTGGATTGGGGCTCGCGGCGGTTCCAGCCGGCCATTGCTGGGGCGGTTCTCCGCGATTGCCGGGCGTCACGTCGAAATCCACGACGAGCCCCAGACCCGTGACAGCCAGCATCGCCCAGGCGACGAACACCACCTTGGCCGACTTCGGCGAGCGAACCGATTCGGCCGCGAGAGGTCGCTGGTGATTCGGGGCTAAATTCGAGTTGTCGTATGGGTCTTCGATGATGTTCTCGGTGATGTTTCGCCCTTTAGCAGTCTTTGACGCGGCGACGGACCGAGGCGATTGCCGGCGATGGGCACACGATCAATCGAGAAAGGATAGGTCAAAACACGAATAAAGCAAAAACTCACGCAGGGGCGCTAAAAAATCCGGATTAATCGGCAGATGATGCTCTCGCGTGCGGCTTCGTCCGCGATGGGCGAAGTGCTTTGGGCCGCGCCGCGCGGCCCATTTGAAGCAGGTCCTCTCGACAAGTACAATGCGCAGGCCGCATCTTTATGCCGCGCGTGTCGCCCAGCGCATTTCCGAGACATGAACCTCGAAACCGTCTTTCTGTTCAGCGTGTACTGCCTGACGGCCGCGTCGAGCGCCATGCTGGCCTACGGCGAAGAGACGCCGTTTCCTTCCGCCATCACGGTGGTTCTTTCCATTGCGGCGCTATTTTGGAATGAGCGTCAGGGCAGGCTGCGAATCAACACCCTCGTCAGCAACATCCTGGGCCTGGCGGCGCTGGCCGTGGCCGGATTTGAGTTTTTCGGAGAGCAAATCGACGCGCGGCTCCTGGCCGGTGCGCACTTCCTCGTGTACATCACCTGGATCGTCTTGTTTCAGGCCAAGGAAATCCGGCAATACTGGTGGCTGTGCGCGCTTTCCCTGTTGCAAGTCGCGGTCGGTTCGGTGCTCACGCTGTCGTCGGGATGGTATGGCGTTTTCGTGCTGGGCTATCTATTCCTGGCGATCTGGACTCTGTCGGTGTTTACGCTCTACCAGGGGGCATTTGAATTCGGTGGACTGATGGCGCGGGGCCGTCGAACGATCGCCGGCCTCGGAAATCGAGTTGCAGGCGATCAGATGGCGCAGCCGGCTCTTGCCTTCGCGGCCGTGAGCCCGATCGCGGCTTTGAAGTCGAGCTTTGATGCGAATCGGCGGGCTGTGTCTCGAAGCGCGATTCAACAGGACTCACCGGGCCGTTGGATTGCCCCGCGGTTCGTGTGGGGAGTGCTGGTCTTGTCGTTTGCGGGACTGGCGTTGGGGCTTGCCATCTTCCTGATGATTCCGCGCGTCTGGCTGGGAGGCGAAGGTCGTTTTCAACGCGATTCGGCCAGGGGCAAGCCCGTCACCGGATTCTCAAGTGAAGTGCGTCTGGGGCAGCTCGGGCAAATCCTGGAAAGCACCCAGCGTGTCATGCGCATCGGCTTCTTCGACCGCGATTCCGAGACGCCGGTCGAGCCCGAGCGATTCGCTCGGGAACAGGGACTTGAAGCCGCGTTCTTTCGCGGCAGCGTGCTCGACGTTTATGGCAAAGGCCGCTGGACGGGGGGGAGTTCCGAAGTGCACATGGGGACTCTGAGTTCGGCCCCGCGCGTCCCCGGAATGCTGCGGCAAGAGTACACGCTCGAAGCCACCGGATCGGAAGTCTTGTTCGCCATGTCGCCCTTCAGTCTGGCCGCTTTGACCGATCCCTACGAGATGGTTCTCAAGAATGTCGAAACCAATGAGCTCGCCGCTCGCGTCGAGGGGCGCGATCCCGTGAAATACTACGTGTTCTCGATGTGGCGCCCTGGCGCGTCGACGTCGCAGGCAAATCGGGACGGCGAGAAAAGACGTCCACCGCGCCTGCCGGAGCGCGTCAGGTCGCGGTGCCTGCAACTGCCTGCCGAAGGCCTCGACCGGATGATGGCGCTCGCGCGCAAGCTGACGGACGAAAGTGAGATTGCCGGCGGCGGCGAACAATCGCTCGATCGGCGAAAGGCTCTCGCCCTGGAAGCGCACTTGAGGGATTCAGGAACTTACGAGTATTCGCTGAACATGGCCATCATCGACGCCAGCAGCGATCCCGTCGAGGATTTTCTATTTAACCGCAAACGCGGACATTGCGAGTATTTCGCCTCGGCCCTGGCGTTAATGCTGCGCTCTGTGAAGATTCCTTCGCGCCTCATCACCGGTTTCAAAGGGGCCGACTACGACCCGCGCGACGAGCAATATGAAGTTCAACAGCGCCACGCACACGCCTGGGTCGAAGCCCACGTCGACGGCGATTGGATCGTTCTCGATCCCACGCCGGGAGGAAGGGATGAAAACGTGCGAAGCCTGGCCGTCCCTCCCGGTTTCTGGAAGAACGCGCGCGACTCGATTTCGTCCCTCTGGTCGGCCTACGTGGTGTCGCTTTCACTCAGCCGCCAGCAGGAATCGCTTTACGATCCCTTGCAGGGGTCGATGTCGGGCGGCTGGACATCGGTTCGAGGAATCGTCGCGAACATCGGCGAAATCGTGCAATGGCTCAAGAGCCTGCTGTTGTCTCCCGATCAGTTTCTCAGTCCGCGGGGGGCGGCCGTCGCACTCATCGGGACTGCGGCTCTTTTCGTGATCTACCGTGCGGGACGCCGCTTCGCGCTGCGCCGGCGCCGGGCCTTTTCTCGCCGCAGAGGTCGCGGATTTTTCGCCCGGGGCTTCGAATGGCTCATGTCGCGGCTCGCCGGCCGGCGCCCCGATGCGGCGGGGGTCGTGGTCGCGTTTTATGCCGAGTTTCAGGCGCTGCTTGTCTCGGCCGGATTTGCGCGGCGCCTCGACCAGACGCAGCGGGAATTCGCGCGTCAAGTCGAGCAGGCCCTGTCAGAGCGGCTGGCCGCTGCCGGATTGCATCGCTTTCCGAGCGAGCTTGCCAGCCTCTTTTATCGCGTGCGCTTCGGAAACGGCCTGCTGGAGCCGGTGGAATCGGCCGCCGTCGAACAATCTCTGGGCCGTCTGCGTGAATCTCTTGGCGGCGCCGCGAATCTGGCC
>DATGKC010000325.1:0-7218 GCA_035294845.1 Planctomycetaceae bacterium
TGGCGCGGCTATCACCGACTCCAAGATATGCTCTTGGGCAGTCAGCTCCATGCCTCGCTGCGTGAAGGCGGGCCGTAAGGGCGTCGGAGATGTTGGTAATAGATAGGGCAGGAGCCTGGGAACGAGGTGAACGCCCACCAAAAATCGCTCGCGGCATGGCACCGGAATTGCATACCACTTGATCTAAAACTTCGCCGAATCTTGCCTACACGGCGTGCCACCGTTTGCAACTTGGAAAGTGAGCTATGAGCAATCTTGTATCTGTCCGCCGTGTGACGGTTGTCGTCGAATCGGAACTTGAAAAAATGTTGGTCGAACAGTTCGCCAAATTGGGGGCCCGCGGCTATACGTGTGTGGATTGTCGCGGTCGCGGCGAACACGAAATCGCAATCGACGACGATCCGTTCGTGAACGCCGGCCGAGTGCGCATCGAAACGATCGTTCAGCCAAAAGTGGCCGCCGACATTTTGAATTACCTCGAATCGCCGCAATTCGCGGCTCGAGCGATCGCCGCTTGCGTCGAGGCCGTCGAAGTCTCCGCGGCCGACCGAATCTAACCGCATGGAATTCAACCCTGTTCCATCGCTGCCTGCTTTGTTCGGCCACGGGATCTCGAGGGCGATCCTCGCCGGTTGCTAGCGATCGAAACCTTACGCTTTTTTAATCTGACTGAACTCGCACGTCTTTCGTGTTGCAAATAAAATGACTGACCGGGAAGAAATTGAAACGACAACGAGGCGGACTTGCCGCTGAGCCCGTCCGGGAGCATTGATTCGATGATACGACACAGCCGTTCAAGTTTTTTGAAACTCCAGCGGCGTCCTCCCAATTTGTGGGCCAGCATGATCGCCTGCCTGGCATGCCTGGGCCTCATGACCGTGCTGATATCCAACCTGCTGGCCTCGTCTGATTCAGAAGTCGGAGCGGCGGCAAAAGCGGAAATGCCGCGGGCGCTCAAGGTCATTAAGGCCGATAATGGGCTTCCCAAACTGACGGTATCGGCCGATGGCGAAGCCCAGACGGTTCTGGAAGTCCCGCCCGGCACGAAGGTTGATCTGAATGGCGCACCCGCGACTCTCGATGACATCGCCCCCGGCGACGTTGTCGCGGTCGAGACCGACAAGAAGGGACGAGTGATCCGCGTCGAAGCGAATCGCTTGCGGGTCGGCGTGGTGTTCGCCGCCGGGAACGGCAAAATCGAGATCACCACCGATTTCACCGACAAACAGCCGTTCGACCTGGCGCCCGACGCCAGGGTGGTTTTGAACGGCCAAACGGCCCGGCTCGAAGACCTCCAGCGCGGCGATCAGGTCAAGCTCTCTCCGAATCATAAAGGGCAGGCCTTCCTGATCGACGTAACGCGTGTCAGCCTGGTCGTCCAGACGTGGGACAATTTCCGGCACAATCTGTTCAAGCCCCTCTTGCTGTTCTTCTACATGGGCTTCGCCGTGCCGTTGCTCAAGGTCGCGTTCGAATTTCCGCACGTCATCTATCAGGGATTGACGATTTACCTTCTGGTGGCCATCGGCTGGCATGGCGGCGAAGAACTGGCAGAGCTGTCGGGAGGCATGCTGCGGCAGGCCTTAATGTTCATCGTGGTGGGCTTCACCACCAACTTCTTCATCGGAATTGTGGCTTATTTTGTTCTTCGCGGCTTCATTCCCAAGATGCGCAAAGTTGATTCGGCGACCGTGGCCGCCTACTACGGCTCCGATTCGGCCGGCACGTTTGTGACCTGCGTGGGAGTGCTGACCGCCATAGGCATCAAGTACGCCGCCTACATGCCGGTCATGCTGGCTGTCATGGAAATTCCCGGATGTCTCGTGGGCCTATTCCTGGTGTCGCGGTTGCGGCATCAAGGGATGGATGCTTTGGGCAACATGCCCGATGAGGCGGGATACGATCCCAATTCCGTCGCGCCGCCGGCGATCGGCCACGAACCTGGGCACCACAAAACCGATTACGAGAAAGCGGTCGAACGCGAAGAGAAAATGGCGCTCGAGCATAAGGAAGACGAAGCCGACGGAAATGGCAAGCAGCACCGGCCGCCGGGATTCTTCAGTGCCGAGCTGTTGCGGGAAGTATTTCTCAATCCGGGCCTGTTCCTGTTGTTCGGCGCGATCATTGTCGGCTTCATCAGCCGCCATCAAGGGCACAAAGTGACCGACCCTGACGATCGTCTGTTCGTGATGCTGTTCCAAGGTCTGTTGTGCCTGTTCCTTTTGGAAATGGGGATGACGGCCGCGAAACGGCTCAGAGATCTCAAGACGGCGGGATGGCGATTCATCGTTTATGGCCTGGTCGCTCCCAATATATTTGCGACAACGGGAATTTGCGTGGCGCATGTTTTCAGCATGATGCTCGGGACGCCCCTGCAACTGGGAACATACACTCTGTTTGCCGTGCTGTGCGGCGCCGCGTCGTACATCGCGGTCCCGGCCATCCAGCGGCTGGCGATTCCCGAGGCGAGCCCCACGCTTCCCCTGGCGGCCTCGCTGGGGCTGACATTCTCGTACAACGTCACGATCGGCATTCCTGTCTACATTATGCTGGCACAGATCGTTATCATGACCTTTCCCGTGGTGAGCGGCTGATGCGCCGAAGGCCGATCGCTTTGATCTCGGGGAACGCCGTCGAGCTGGTTTTCGATTGACGACGACGGCTCCGGGGATTCTATAATTGCGACCAGTCATGCTCGACGCTCCGATTCTCGCCAAGCCGCCGCTGGGAACCGCGGCCGATCGCGGCGCCACTCTCGATCGCCTTCGCGACTCGATCGAGCACGCCTCGCATTTCCTGCCGGCGCAGGGCCCGATCACCGTCTTCATTCACCACAACACGCTCCACGCTTTCGAGCATCTGCCGTTCAGCGAGGCCGTCAAGCAGGCCGCGCAGCTTTTCGGCTGCCACCCCTACCTCTGGGAAGACGAGTACCGCGATGCGCTGCGGCGCGGCAGGATTCGCTTTTCCGATCTCAAGCACGTTTTGGATCACGATTTGGCTCAAGGAGCCCAGGAGCCGATCCCCTGCTTCGGCACGCGGCTCGATTTGCGCCTGGCCATGCTGCACACGCCGCTCCATGCCGGACCTTCCGAGGAGCTGGCCTGGTACGTCGCCGAGGCCAATGCGCTGCGCCGCGTTCGGCCGGAAGTGTCGGCCGTGACGCGCGCCCGGCTCATCGCCGAGACGCGGCGCTGGGTCATGCGCGATCTGCGCGGAGGGAGCGAGCCCGGTTCTGACCACCCCTCGAATGCCCAGTCTGGCGCGCGAACGCCGCAAAGCCTGCGCGAGCTCTTGGACCGCTTCGGCGAATCGACGATGGAGAACTGGAGCGACGACGATTGGGAGGGCTTCACATTGCAGGCGCTGTGGCGCGTGTGCTGCGACGGCGTGCGCGATCTGCCGGCCGTCGCCGGGCTAAAGAGCGTTCCCGCGCGGCACCGCGATCTCTTGCGGGAGGCGACCGGCGAAGATTCGGACCTCTTGGTGAACGACCTGTTGATTCGATTTGTCGCCGGCTTTTTGGATCAAGGCTTTGCTCAGGCTGAAATGCCCTTGCGGGAAGAAGGTTTTTATAGCGCGTTTTGCGCTCTTTACAGTCAGCCTTGGGGGCCTCCCGACCGCTGGCTGCGGGGATTGGCCCCGGAGCTGGGCCGGCTCGCCGCCGGTTCCATCTCGCCGCTGGAATCAATCCTCGAGAGCCTGGAGCTGCTGGGCGTTCCGCCCGATGAGTGGGACGAGTTTCTGACGGCGACTCTGCTGGCATTGCCGGGATGGGGAGGCATGGTGCGCGAGGTCGAGCTGCGCGGAGACCGCGTCGTGCGGCCCGTGCCGGCCGGCAGCGTCGTCGAATTTCTGGCGATTCGCCTCGTGCTCGACCGCCTGGCAATCGACTCCCTGGCGCGCAGCGCGATGCAATATCGCGGGCCCCTCGATGCGCTCCGCGACGCGATCGACGAGCGCCTGGGAATTCGCCGGCAGCCGAATCTCGAACAGCGGGCGTTTCTGGTGTTTCAATTGGCTCAGATCGCCGGCTTGTCTGCCGATGTTCTGCACCGCCTTCGCAAACCAGAGTGGTTGAAAATCGTGGCCGAAATTGAAGCCTTCGGTGGCTTGGAACGCAGGCGTATCTTTCATCTGGCATACGAGCGGCGCCTTGCCGCGCAAGCGCTCGATGCGATCGCAATTCACTCCCGGAAAAAATGGGGTCGCCCGCAGGCGCCGGATTTTCAGGTGGCCTGCTGCCTGGACGAGCGCGAAGAATCGTTCCGCCGGCATCTGGAGGAACAATCGCCCGGCGTCGAGACGTTCGGCGCGGCGGGGTTCTACAGCGTGGCCATGTACTATCGCGGCGCCGCCGATGCGCATTTCACGCCTCTTTGTCCGGTCGTCATTCGCCCGCAGCATTGGGTGACGGAGGAAGTCGGCGGCGAACATGAACAGACCCATCTTCGGCGCGCCAAGGCGCGGCGCGTGCTGGGATCGGCCTCGCACCGGGTGCATCGCGGCAGCCGCACGATTGCCTCGGGGACCCTGCTCACCGGCTTTTTGGGCGTGCTGGCCACCTTTCCACTCGTGGCTCGCATCCTCTTTCCGCGATTCACGGCGCGTTTCCGCAGTCGCGTGGGCGAAATGGTCAAGCCGCCTCCGGCCACGCGGCTCAAAATCGAGCGCACCGAGCCCACCTGCGGGCCCGACGAGGGACACGTGGGATACACCGTCGAAGAGATGACTTCGGCCGCCGAGCGGCTGCTGCGCGACATGGGCCTCACGTCGGGGTTCGCGCGGCTTGTCGTGCTTTTGGGCCACGGCTCCGACAGCCTCAATAACCCCTACAATTCAGCATACAATTGCGGCGCCTGCGGGGGTTCGGCCGGCGGGCCCAATGCGCGGGCCATGTGCCATATCCTGGGCGATCGGCGCGTGCGCGACGCCTTGGCCCAGCGCGGTCTCGAGATTCCGTCCGAAACGGTGTTCGTCGGGGGCTATCACAATACCTGCAATGAGACGGTGACTTTCTTCGATCGCGATCGCATCCCACCGTCGCACCGCGATGATTTCCGGCGAGCCCGCAAAGCGATCGAAACGGCGTGCGACCGCAACGCTCACGAGCGCTGCCGGCGATTCATGTCGGCCCCGCTGACCCTCTCGTTCAGCGCTGCGCGGCAACACGTCGAAGAACGTTCGGAAGACCTCGCACAGACGCGGCCCGAGCTGGGCCATGCCACGAATGCGCTCACCATCGTGGGCCGCCGCGAATGGACTCGGGGATTGTTCCTCGATCGGCGCGCCTTCCTGACGTCCTACGACCCCACTCAGGACGACGCCGAGGGGACCATTCTCACCCGCACGCTGCAGGCCGTATTCCCGGTCTGTGCGGGCATCAATCTTGAGTACTACTTCTCGAGGGTCGATAACGCGGGTTATGGATCAGGCACCAAGCTGCCGCACAATCTGGCCTCGCTATTGGGCGTGATGAACGGCGCGGCAAGCGACCTGCGCACGGGATTGCCCTGGCAAATGGTCGAGATTCACGAGCCGGTGCGATCGCTGTTCATTATCGAGACGGCGCCTGAGACGATGCTGCGCATCATGGACCGCAACGAGGCCATCGGCCGGCTGTGCCGCAACGGCTGGATTCAATTGACCGTGCTGCATCCCCAATCGCGGGACCTGTACGTATTCCACGAGGGGAAATTCGAGCTCTACCGGCCGCAGGCCACAACGCTTCCCAGGGCCGCCTCTTCGGTCGATTGGTATCGCGGCTGTCGCGATCATCTGGAGTTCAGCCAGATCGAAAGCGAGACGGCGCAAATTCCATCGCCGCCATCTCATTGATTTCTGCCGGTAATGCCTGAGAGATGCACACCATGATGGACAGTCAACAAGCGCTCTTCGCACTGGGCCTCGTGGTCGTCGCCAGCCCGCTGGTGATGACGTGCATCCTCGGCATCTCGTCGCTGGCCAACCGCACGCTGTCGGAAGAGGCGACCGTGCGGCTGGGGCACGTGACGATCGGCTGCGGACTTTTGGCGTCGATCGCCATTCTGATCACGATGCTCACCGGCGACGAGCGGCACGTCGCCATCGAGCTGGGCGACTGGGTGGTCATTCCGAACCACTACCACTTTTCGGTGAAGTTCGTCTTCGACCGATTGTCGGTGCCGTTTGCGATTTTGTCGTATGTGCTTTCCGGCACGATCGGCGCCTTCGCCGGTCAGTACCTGCATCGCGAGAAGGGCTTTAACAGGTTCTTCGTGCTCTACGCCATCTTCGTGCTGGGAATGATCGTCACGTCGTTGGCCGGCACGATTGAGACGCTGTTTACCGGCTGGGAGCTGGTGGGACTCTCGTCGGCACTGCTGGTTGCCTTTTATCAGGAACGCCCGGCCCCGCCCCGCAACGGGCTTTGGATTTGGGGAGTGTATCGCATTTCCGACGCCGCGCTCTTGCTGGCTGCGGTGGTGACGCACCATCTGAGCGGCGAAGGCGATTTCGACCGGCTCCTGGGCAACGGCCCGTGGCCCGACGAAGTTGCGAATCTCGCGCCGCACCAGGCGGTGTTGGTGGGCCTGCTGTTATTGATCGCCGCCGCCGGCAAATCGGGGCTAGTTCCCTTTTCCGGTTGGTTGCCGCGGGCCATGGAAGGTCCTACCCCCTCCAGCGCCGTATTTTATGGCGCCCTGTCGGTGCACTTGGGGGCGTTTCTACTGCTGCGAATCAGCCCCTTGCTCGATTTGTCGGTTTGGCTGTCGGCGGCCGTGGTGACGCTGGGGCTTTTGACGGCGATCTTGGCCCACTTGGCGGGCAAAGTGCAAACCGACATCAAGTCGGCCCTGTCGTATGCCGCGCTGGTGCAGGTGGGAATCATCGTGGCCGAGATCGGCCTGGGATTCCGCTATTTGGCGCTGGTTCACTGTTTGGGGCACGCGTGCCTGAGGACTTTGCAATTTGTGCGGGCGCCGTCGCTCTTAACCGATTATCGGACGCTCGAGAACGCGATCGGCGAACATCTGCCGCGAGTCGGTCCGCCGACGGCCCGCGCCGGCATCGAGCGCTACCGACTGTGGCTCTATCGCTGGTCGCTCGAACGCGGATTTCTCGACTCGCTATTGAACGAATTCATCGTGCGGCCGTTTGTGCGCGCGTTCCGCTGGTGCGACGGCATGGAGCGGCGTTGGACCGACTTTCTCTCCCACGGGCCTTCGCGCGAATCCG
>DATGKC010000326.1:0-4411 GCA_035294845.1 Planctomycetaceae bacterium
GCTCAGCCGCGCCATCAGCAGCCGGACGTTTTCGTTCTACTATCCCCGCACGCGCCCGGGCAGCAATCGCTCGCTCGTGGTCTCTTCGACGAACGCCAATTACCGCGATTGGGCCGATCTGTCGGAAGAAGATTACCGCGCCTCCAAACAGGACCTGTGCGAGACGACGATCGCCTGCCTCGAGCGGTACGTTCCCGAAATTCGGCGCAGGATCGACTACGTGGAAGCCTCGACCCCGCGCACCTTTCAACACTATACGCGGCACCTGCAAGGGGCCTCGTTCGGAACGAAATTTGAGGGCTTAAAAGTCAGCCGCGAGCTGCCGCAGCAAGTCTCGGGGCTTTACCACGCCGGTTCGGTGGGCATCATCATGTCGGGCTGGCTGGGAGCCGTGAACTACGGAGTCATCGTCGCCAACGACGTCGACAAATTCCTGACCGGCCCCGCCGGGTAATGCCGCACATGCTCAGCCGTGACGAAATCTGCCGCCTGATTCCGCATCGCGATCCCTTTCTGTGGATCGACGAAATTGTCGAGGAATCGGCCGACCGGCTGGTGGCGCGGAAGCACTTGGCGGCCGATCTGGACGTATTTCGCGGCCATTACCCCGGTCAACCAGTGATGCCGGGGGTCCTGCTTTGCGAGGCGGCGATGCAGGCCGGAGCGGTGTTGATCGCGCGCACGCTCGATCGGCAAATTTCTTCCGGCCGCGTACCCGTCGTAACGCGGATGTCGAACGTCAAATTCCGGCAGATGGTGCGGCCGCAAGACACGCTCGAAATCGAAGTCGAGCTGACCGATCAACTCTCTGAGGCGTACTTCCTCAAGGCGAGAATCAAAGTGGCCGGCAACACGGTGGCGCAGCTTGAATTCGCCTGCACGCTGACGGAAGTTTGACCCTGCCCCGCGCGACCTTGACCGTTCAGGATTCATGCTGGCAAATTTTTCGACCGGTCGTCATACTGTCGGGCGTTGGGACCGCGCTCGACCACAATTCTGAGGAGAACAAGGCATGAAACGCAGCACCTCATGTCCCGATTGCCACGCCCCGGAGCCCGTCAGCCGCAGGGAATTTGTGCGCGTCGTGGGCACATCGGCGGCGGCCGTCGCCGCCGGAGCCGCCCTGCCGTCGCGCCTGCTGGCTGACGAAAGCGCCGCACCTCAATCGGAATCGCTGGTCAAGAAGCTGTATGACCTGCTCACCGTGGCCCAAAAGCAGGAGATCTGCTTTCCGTGGGACCACACCGACGATCGCGGACTGTTGCGAACGCACGTTTCGAACAATTGGAGCATCACCGACGTTTCGACGCTTTCGGTCGGCGGAGACTTCTTCTCGAAGGACCAGCAAGACCTGATCCGCGAGATCTTCCTGAGCCTGTACAACCCCGACTGGCACGAGCGGATCTTCAAGCAGCTTCGCGACGACGCCGACGGTTACGGCAAACAGCAGACGATCGCCATTTTCGGGACGCCGGGAAGCGGCAAGTTCGAGTTCGTGATGACCGGCCGGCACCTGACGATTCGCTGCGACGGCGACAGCACCGAGCACGTGGCGTTCGGCGGCCCCATCTTTTATGGGCATGCCGCGTCGGGATTCAACGAGACGGTCGGACATCCGGGAAATGTCTTCTGGCACCAGGCGCAGAAGGCCAACAAGCTGTTCCAGATGCTCTCGGGCAAGCAGCGAGAACAGGCCTTGGTCGAAGTCGCGCCGCAGGAGAGCCAGGTCGAATTTAAAGGCAAGCGGCAAGCGATCCCAGGAGTCCCGATTGCCGAGCTTTCCAGCGACCAGAAGGAACACGCCAAAGACGTGCTGAAAACGCTCGTCGAGCCGTACCGGCGGGCCGACCAGACCGAAGCGGTGAAGATGCTCGACGCGCAAGGGGGCCTCGACGCCTGCCATCTCGCCTTCTATCGCAAGGGACAAAGCGGCGGATCGCTCGATTTGGGTGATGACGGCGAATGGGACGTGTGGCGCATTGAAGGGCCCTCGTTCGTCTGGCATTTTCGCGGTGTGCCACACGTGCACGTGTGGGTCAACGTTGCCGACGATTCCAGCCCCAAGCTTAACGCCAAGGGCTGACCGGGCGGCGGATTCGAGCTGACCGGGTGATGACGCATTCGAAATGATCCATTCCATTCGCCAGGTTCGTGCGTCAGCCGCACAAGGACGGCCGGAAATGTCCAGGATCTCAATGAACGAGATGACCACCTATCGCTGGTCATTGCTCGATGATGTTGCCGGATTCAAAGCGGCGGGGATCTCCGGCATCGGCGTCTGGCGTCAAAAGCTTTCGGATTTCGGAGAAGAGCGGGGCATCGAACTGTTGCGCGAGAGCGGGCTGGCGGTTTCCAGTTTCTCCAGCGCGGGCGGTTTTACCGGCTCGGACGGGCTGACTTTTCGCGAGGCGGTTGACGATGCTCTCGACGCGGTGCGATTGGCGGCCGAAATTCGCGCCGGCTGCCTGGTGGTGGTCAGCGGCGGCCGCGCCGGACACACGTTCAACCACGCCCGCCGCATATTGCGAGACGCGCTGCGCGCCGTGGGAGATGCGGCGGCTCATTATGGGCTGTCGGTCGCTCTTCAGCCCGCGATGGGCCGGCCGATCGAACGTTGGTCGTTCCTGACGTCCCTCGATGCCACTTTGGAAATGCTCGCCTGGTGCGACCATGCGCACGTGGGCATGGTTTGCGACATTTTTCATCTGGCGCGCGAGACCGATCTGCTGCGCAAAGTTGCGCAGGCGGTTCCCTGGATCAAAATCGCCGCAATTTGCGACGCCCATCAACCCGCCCAAAGCGACGCCGATCGCTGCCTCCCCGGCGAGGGACAGTTGCCCTGCGCCGAGATCATTGCGGCCCTCGAGATCGAGGGATACCGCGGCTTCTACGACGTGCAGCTTTTCGGCGAGCGCTTCTGGAACGCCGACTATGCGGCGCTTTTGGGCGAATGTCGCGGAGCCCTCACCCGACTCGCACCGCACATTTTTGCAGCTCGCGCCGGCGCCTGCGCCGACACGCCCCACGCAGACAATGCCGCTGCTCGAAATCCCGCGTCGTTAGGCGCCGGCGGCGCCGTCATTGCGACTCCGGCGGCCCCGCAACGATAACCGACGCCCGGCCTCCTCGACCCATGCCGCACGAGTTCCTGTCCCTGGACCAATTGGCGGCGCAATTGGGTCGCGATAAGCGAGAACTCGAAAAGCTCGTGCAGCGCGGCCGCATTCCAGGCCATCGCGTCGAGGGAACATGGCGTTTTCATCCCGCCGAAGTTCGCATGTGGCTGGAACAAGAGCTGCGCGGCTACTCGATCGACGAATTGGCCGCCGTCGAAGAATCGCAATATCCACAGGGACAGACCGAGCGCGGCTCTCCTCTGAGCGGTTTGCTGCAGCTTGAAACCGTTCAAGTGCCGCTTGAAGCCCGCACCCGTCATTCGGCGCTCGAGACCCTGCTGCAGGTGGCCGGCCGCTCCTGGAATGTGTGGGAACCAGCCGCGCTTCTGGCGGCGATTCTCGAACGCGAAGATGTGATGTCGACCGGTTTTGAGAACGGCGTCGCGATTCCGCACCCGCGAAATCCGTTGCCCAACGCCCTGGGAGCCTCGGTGGTGGCCTACGGCCGCACGTTCTCGGGAATTCCCTTCGGCGCTCCGAAACGCAGCCTGACCGACATCTTCTTTCTCGTCTTGTGCCGCAATTCGCGAACGCATCTCGCGGTTCTCGCGCGGCTGGGGCGGCTCATGCAGACCCCCGGTTTTCTGGACGAGCTGCGGGCCGCGCCCGACAGTGCCGCCAGTTACAAGGTCATCAGCGACGCCGACTCGGCTTCCGACCTGGATTCCGCGCGGGCTTAGCGCTCGCGCTGTTGACAATCAATTCCAGTTCGGTATGCTGTTGTAAGAGAAATGCCTACGAATTGAACTGGATTAGCGTTCCCATCAATTGAAATCGACCACGGTCGCTTCCAACACTCGTTGGGATCGGTCGTCAAACAGCAGTGCGCCGGCGAGCAAATTCTGGCGCGGTGCCAAGCGCAGAACGACCTGCACTTGATCAAACCATGAGGGCCCCGCCCATGAAAACCAAAACAGAAAAGACACGAGCGCAACGAGAAACCGAGCTGCAAGCCAAGATGCGCAATCGGGAGGGGGTCCTTCAGATCGTGAAACTGTACACCGAAACAGTCTTGTTGCCCGGCGAGTCGATCCAAATGGGAATGCTGGTCAGCCGCATGATCCCGGAGATCCTCGAGGCCGAATTTCCAAACGAGCGCGTGCCGTCGGATACCGAGACGTTATCGGACTAGCCTTGCATCGCCGCCGCTTGCCGATAGGATAGTGACCGCGAGTTCGGTGCGTGCGCCCGGTGTTTGTCGTGGTGTGCGTCGTGAAAGGTTTGGAGTTTCCGTG
>DATGKC010000327.1:0-3605 GCA_035294845.1 Planctomycetaceae bacterium
GTCTGCACCTCGAAGGTCTGGGGGGAAATTTTTCCCACGACGGTGAACAGGTTCGTCTCCAGGGTGTCCTGCGACTGCCAGGGTTTCGCAGGCGACGATTCGCGGTCTTCGTCGTCCTCCAATTCGTCGAGCTCAGCAAGAATCTTCTGAACGCGGGTGCGGCGCTCGGTGTCTTCGTCCATCGCGTAACGGGCCAATTCCGACTGGATCGACCGTCCCATCTCGGTCAAAGCTCGTTGGGCCGCGTCGCGCTCGGCGGCGGCGTTCGACCCGAGCTGCTGAATCAGCCGCCCGATCTGTTTGCGCTCTTCGGGATGGCTGTCGAGCCCGGGGGTGAAGCTGACGATATTGCCGACCGGCACGTCCAGCTTCCCGAACGCCGTCTCGACGGTCACGGCGTCGGTCGAGAGCGTGCCGGTGACGATCGAGCCCTCCATCAAATGCAAACGAATGGTCCGCGAAGGCGCCGTCTCGGCGCGCCCCGATTTCGCCTCCGGCGCCGCTGCGGGAGGCCCGCCGGGCTCGTCGGCCAAGAGTGCTGCCGTCAGAAACAGCCCTGACAAAACACCCTGCGAAATTCGTCTTCCGCTCATGATCGTGGTCCTTTGAAAATGCCCTTTCCGATATGAGTTTGATTGTCGCTCATCGAATGACGGCGTGCAACGATTTTTGGAAATACTGACGTTGCGATATTGGGCCATCGATGCGGCGCGGCGAGGCGGAGCCTCGGGGGCAGTGCGTTACCAGGCAGAGCCTGGTAACGAGAGGCTTTATGAGCCGATCAGCCGATGGGAGCGAGTTCGGCTTCGTCATTGACGCGCGTCGTGCACTCGCCGATGCAGTGCAGGTCGGTCGCCAATTCGGCGTCAAGAATTTGCTCGGGGGGCAGCTCGACGTAGACGTCTTCGCCGTCAATTTTCACTGGGAAGACGCGGATCGCGTACTCTTCGCCCGACAGGCACGATCCCGTTTCCAGCGAATAGGTCTTTTTATGCAAAGGGCACGCGACTTTCGGAATGCCGCTTTGGTCTCCCACGATGCCGCGCGACAGGACGAAGGCGTTTTTATGCGGGCACATGTTCTGCGTGGCGTACCACTGGCCTCGCGATTCCATTCGAAATACGGCAATCTGGCATTTTCCATACTTGATGGTCGAACCGCCGTCTTTCGGAAAGTCATCGATGCTCCCCACGTTGATCCAGCGGGTTGCGTGCTCGGCGCCGCCGGGTGCGTCGCGTTCCTCTTCGGCGCTTTGGCGGCGGTTGAGAAACGTGAGCTGATGCAAATCAACGCCCTCTCGCGGCCAATCGGCCGGCCGGCGCTGGCCGCGCTCGTGCACAAACTCGATGCACGGCTCGGTTTCGTCAGTGTTCATGAATTGCTTGAACCACCGCCGGCGCGCAGGATCGTTCACCACTTCGGTCCACTCGCACTTGTAAGTATCGACCAGGAATTGCATTTGCCGCTCGAGCTCGTCGGCAATCCCCAGCTTGTCGTCGATGATCACGCCGCGCAGATAATCGATGCCCCCCTCTATCCCCGAAAGCCAGACGCTCGTGCGCGTCAGCCGATCGGCGGTGGCGATGTAGTACATCAAAAAGCGATCGATGTACCGGATGGCGGTGTCTTCGTCCAAATCCTGCGCCAGCAGATCGGCGTGGCGCGGCTTGGCCCCTCCGTTGCCGCAGACGTATAAGTTGTACCCTTTCTCGGTCGCGATCAGCCCGAAGTCTTTGCTTTGGGCTTCGGCGCACTCGCGGACGCAACCGGAGACGGCCGCTTTGATCTTGTGCGGCGCGCGCAATCCCTTGTAGCGGTTTTCGACGCGAATGGCGCAACCGACCGAGTCCTGGACGCCATAGCGGCACCAAGTCGTTCCCACGCAACTTTTGACCGTGCGCAGCGCCTTTCCATATGCATGGCCGCTCTCGAATCCGGCATCGACCAGCTCGCGCCAGATATCGGGTAGGTCCTGCACCTGGGCGCCGAACAGATCGACTCGTTGCGCGCCCGTAATCTTGGAATACAACTTGTATTTTCTCGCGACCTCGCCCAGGGCGATCAGCTTATCGGGCGTGATTTCGCCTCCAGGCACGCGCGGAATCACCGAATACAAACCGCCGCGTTGCAGATTGGCGAGGAACCGGTCGTTGGTGTCCTGGAGCGTGGCGTGATCCAGCACGGGATCGTTCCAGAGGCTGGCGAGAATCGACGCGACGGCCGGCTTGCAGATCTCGCATCCCAACCCGGTGCCGTGGCTTTGCAGCAGGTCGTCAAACGACCGGAACCCCTTGATCTTGACGATCTGGAACAATTCCTGCCGCGTATAAGCAAAGTGTTCGCAGACGCTGCGGTTGATCGTTTTACCCGCAGCCTCCAAGTGCCGATTGAGCAGCGAGGCGACCAGCGGCACGCACCCCCCGCAACCGGTGCCGGCCCGGGTCGCCGCCTTAACTTCGCCCAACGTGGCGAGATTCTTGTCGGCCAGAGCGGCGCATAGGTCTCGCTTGGTCACATTGTTGCAGGAACACACCTGGCAATCATCACTCATGCCGTCGACGCCCGTTCCGGCCTGCGATGTCTTCCCGACAACCAGCTCGCCGGGCGGCACCGGGATCGGCCGGCCGCTCTTGGCCAGCGCCAAGAGGGTGCCGTAATCGCCGGCATCGCCCACAAGCACGCCGCCGACGAGCTTCGTCCCGTCCGGGCTGAACAAGAGCTTCTTGTAAACGCCGCTGAACGGGTCGTCGTACACCAGTGGCCTCGCCCTCTCGGGCGGGGCTTCGTAATCACCGAAACTGGCGACGTCGACTCCCATCAGTTTCAATTTTGTCGAAAGGTCGGCGCCGCTGAACCGCTTGGCGCCGCCGCACAGGTTGGTCGCCAGAATGTCGGCCATTTCGTAGCCCGGCGAGACGAGGCCATACACCATGCTGCGGTGCAGCGCGACTTCGCCGATGGCGAACACGTGCTCATCGCTCGTCTGCAAGAGGTCGTTGATCGTCACGCCGCCGCGCTCGCCGACCGTTAGGCCGCATTGCCGTGCCAATTCATCGCGCGGGCGGATGCCGGCCGAGACGAGGATCATTCCCACTTCCAGCTCCGAGCAGTCGGTAAAGACCATCTTCTCAACTTCGTGCTCCCCGAGGATTTCCTTGGTCGACTTCTGGAGATGCACTTTGACACCCAGCGACTCGATTTTTCGCACCAAGAGCCGCGAGCCCGCGTCGTCGACCTGGCGGGGCATGAGCCGGGAGGCGAATTCCACAACGTGCGTTTCCAATCCCAGATCCAGAGTGGCTTTGGCGGCTTCGAGACCCAAAAGACCCCCGCCGATGACCGCGGCCCTCTTTACTTTCTGGGCATAAGCGAGGATGCGCTCCAGATCATCCAGCGTGCGGTACAGGAAGACGCCCAGCTTATCGATGCCGGGCACCGTCGGAACGAACGGAAAAGAGCCTGTGGCCAGCACGACAAAATCATAGGCGATTTCGAGCCCCTTGTCGGAAGTCACCACGCGGCGTTTGCGGTCGATGGCGCTGGCCCGATCTCCCACGTGCAGCTCAATGCCTTGCTCGCGGTACCAATCCAGGTTCGCCAGCATC
>DATGKC010000328.1:0-10619 GCA_035294845.1 Planctomycetaceae bacterium
CTCCTCTGGCACGGTTGCCCCCCTTCAAGGCGCTGCTCAATGTGCTGAAAATGGAGCTCGAAGATTGGCCATTCCGCCGGTTGACGGCGTTTTTGACGTCGAGCCTCTTCTGCCTCGATTGGAGGGAGCTCGCCGGCGGCCAGGCTGCGCGCGACGTGGCCGCCGAGCTGCGCCGCGTCGAGGCGGCTGATGGTCGCGGACGGATATTGGCGGCGCTGGAGCGCGCGGCGGCGCAAAGCCCGCCTGCCGAGTCGGCGGCCGATTCGGCCCGGACATCGTCGCACGCACCCGCGGCACGGCGCGCCTTGCTTCTCTTGCAAAGATTGTCAGAGACTACGCACGGGCTGCGACGGTCCCACAACCTCGACGGGTGGTCGTCTGTCGTCGTGGATATTGTGCGCACGTTCGGGCTTGACGGCGTTTCATTGGAAAACGATGCGCCGGCGGGCAGTCGGTCGTTCGGCGAGACGCTGGCGTCGATTTTGTTCGATGCGGCGCGGGCCGAGCGGGTGGCGGACATCGAGCCGATCGAGCTGACTTTGAGTGAATTCGTACCCCTGTTGACCGACCTCTTCGAGCAGCAGAGCCTCATGTGTGGCCGGCGAGAAGAAGGACGCTTGCGCGTCATCGCCGCCGAACAGGTCCGCAACCTGGAAGTCTCTTACCTGTTCTTAGCCGGGCTCGCCGAAAGCAGCTTTCCGCGGCATCGCACAGATGACTGCCTCTACGGCGAGAGCGAGCGACAGGAGCTCAACCGGCTGGGCCTCGCGCTGGGACATCGCACATTGCGCGCGCAAGAAGAGCTGCTCATGTTTTATGGCGTGGTGACTCGCGCCCGCAAACAACTTTTGCTCACATATCCCGTTGTGACGGCCGAGGGGCAGCCGCTTTCTCCCAGCCCGTATCTGGCGGCGATCACCGAGTTGTTCGACCCGGCGGCGCTCAAAACCGGTCTCGAGGAACAGCTCGATCCGGTGCCTCCGCCCGACCGGGTGCTGACTGCCGCCGACGCGCGCGTGCGGGCCATGTTCGAGGCGCTCGAAGGCCGCCCCGCGCTGTTTGCCGCCGTCGCGTCGCGGCGCGAATTGGCCGCCGCGGCGATCAATTGCCTGGCCGCCGTCGAGATGAACGTCCGCCGGTTCGAGACGGCCGGCTTTACGAACTATGAAGGCCGCCTGGAAAATCCGGCGAATCTTGATGGCTTGATGCAGCGCTTTTCGCACGAGCACGAATTCAGCGCCACCGAGCTCGAGGCCTATGCCCAATGCCCATTCCGTTTTTTTCTCGCGCATGTGCTCAAGCTCGAGACGCCTGAGCCCCCCGGAATCGAGACCGACTTTCGCGGCCGCGGCACCCTCGTGCACGAAGTGCTCGCCGAGCTGCATCGCGAGCTGTTCGAGGCGGCCGAGCGGGCCCCAGGCCCGCGCCAAGCTCCGCGCGGCGCCGACTTGGCCGCGATGTTTCAGGCGCTGGTCGAGCAAAAACTTGAATCGCGGCCGGCAGCCTCGGACGTTCACTCGTCGCTGCGCCGCATCGAGCAGCGCCTGCTGACGGAATGGGCCGAAGCCTATGGCCGGCAATGGGACGAGTACCTTGCCGCGCTTCCGCGCGATGCCAAGCTTGTCGTCAGGCCGGCGCGCTTCGAGACGCCGTTCGGGTCGGCGGCGCAGGGGGCCGCGGCCCATGCGCCCGGCGGCGAGCACCCCGCGCTGGTCGTCGGCAACGGGACTTCGGCGGTGCGAATCGGCGGACGGATCGACCGCATAGACGCGGGTCTGGTTGACAATCAAATCGTCTTCAGCGTCATCGACTACAAGACCGGTCGCCCGCGATCGGCGCGCTTCGATACGCTCGATTCCGGTCGATCGCTGCAACTGATCCTGTACATGCTGGCAGTCATGCGGTTGGAAATTGTAGGGCCAAAACCGCGCCCGTGGCATGCGGGGTATTGGCGCATCCGGGAAAGCGGCTTTGTCTCGGGGGTCAAGTTGCCCCGCGCAAAGTCCGGAGAGACTTGGCCGGCGCTCGACGAGTCCGTCTGGGAATCGCTCGTAGAGACGCTCGAGGGCTTGATACCGAAACTCGCAGCAGGCATCCGTGGCGGCCGGTTTCCCGTTTTCAACGCAGATTCGGAATGCACGGGACATTGCCCGTACAATACCGTCTGCCGGGTTGCGCAGGTGCGCTCGCTGTCCACGGAACTCAAAAAAACGTGGGCGCCGTAGTCGCTTGTTGGCGTAAAAAGGGGCTGTCGAACGGGCCGTCAGGCAGCCTTTCGTCCGATACCGGGCGCCCGGCGCTATGAAAAATCGAAAACAGGGTATGAATACTCTCGGAGTGAATAATTCTGGCAAATGATTTTTTTCGCGTGCCCGCTGGGAAGCATCCACAAGTCCCCCGCTGATCGTTATTTGCGGCGCAATGGCGCTGATCGATGCGAGGCCAGCGAAAACGCAGAAATCGGACGATCGCGGTCCCGATTTATCCTGAAGTCCAATCTCCTCAGAGATTTACGCTGGGCACAGCGTTATTCATCCAAGCCGGCGCGGTTATTCATCCACATATGCTGATTTCATTGATGCTAATTGCGGCCCTTTCGGGCCCAGCTTCCCATGCGGCTCGAACCCACCTAGGAATTGTTTCGAACTGCAATTATCAACCACCTCAACCTGCTTTTGCTCCAATTCTGCTCTGCCCTTTTTCTCGGGTCCCTGGGATGATGCCGAACCAAGGCAAGGCAAGGAGGCCCGCAAGTGGCGCTACGTCACGATTTCATTCGAACGCTCGCCGGCAAAGGCCGAGTGATCGTTTTGGCGTGCCTTGCCGCCTGCGGATGTGCGAGCACGTCTTATCAATACGGACGCTTCCATCCCGAGTCGGCCGACGGCATGGCCCTGCAACCGGTCGAAGTCGAATACGGCAAGCCTCATAAGACGCTCGACCGGATCGGGTGGGTGGTCGGCATTCCCGCCAGGCTCTTGACGCTCAATCGCAAGACCGACAACCACAAGATTTCTCAGGAAACGGTCGACAAGCTGCTCGTTTACCTCGAAGAAAACGACATCACCGACGTGTATGTGGCGGTCAACGACTACGATCCCAAAGGGCAGTGGGCGCGGCTTCGCCAAAACGACCGCATCGCGCCTGTCTGGCGATATTCGATGGGCACTTTGGCGTGGCTGGGCTACACGATCGCTCCGAACCGGATTTTTGGCGGCGATAAATACAACCCCTACACCAACACATTGAATCTCAGTTCCGACGTGCCGGCCCTGGTCCTCGCAGAGGCGGCCTATGCCAAGGACATCCATTCGCGGCGGCATCCCGGCACCTACGCCGCCGTCTTCAACGACTTGCCCGTGCTCTCGATCTGGCGCCAAGCGCGGGCCACCAGCGACGTGCTGGCCTATTCGCGGACCAAGGCCGACTGGAAAACCGAAGAACAGGCTTATCACGTGCTCTATCCCCGAATCGGATCGGCCTGCGCGGGGACCGCGGGACCGTTTGTGCCGGTGGTCGGCCCGTTCCTGGGCGCCGGCGGCGCGGCGGCCGGACATGTGGCCGGTCGCACGGTTGCGTACATGCAGAAGTCCAAATTGCCCAAGCCGCTCCCCGAGGCCGTCCCGAACGATGCTCGGCCGAGTGTTGAAGGAGCGACACCGACGACATTGGTCGCCGACAAAGAGTCATCGCGCTCGCCGCCGGCCTCGCCGCCCAGCGACGCGAGCCGTGTGATTCCAGCGAGCTTTGAGGCATCGCACCCGGCCGATAGATGAGAATTGGAATTCGCCGGAGACGAAGTCGCCGGGCCAGCCCCAAGGGGGCGCGATTCGATAGCCCAGGGCGCGTCAGCCCTGGGTCAGGCGTCAATCGAGTGCGCGAAGCCCCAACGGGGGCGAGATTCCCTCATTGATCTCGATGATGCCATCGCGGTGGAATCCCGCCCCGTTGGGGCTCGCATCGCGCTGTGTGGCATAAACCCAGGGCTTCGCTGCGCTGCGCCCTGGGCTATCGAATCTCGCCCCTTCGGGACTTTCTCTGGTCATCTCCGCTCTGTTTTTCCATTCGTCATTATCGTGCGCCCCGTGCTATGGTGTTTAGCTCTCGTGCGACACGTCCGCGCGTATCAGGGAAATCCGCGGCTTATAAATTGCCCTTCTCTCTGTGTCCTCTGTGTCTCTGTGTTTCAAACATCTGCCGCGACTACCGTTCGGGCATGGGAACCAGCGACCGCATGGATGCTTCCCCCAGGTCGCCGCCGTAGCCGGCGATATAATGCGGCGCCGCGGAATTATTGAACACCATCGCTTCGGGCTTGGTCCACACCGGTTTGCCGTCCAGCTTGGCGTCGAGCGAGTAAATCGTCATGGGACAAAACATGTAGACCCATTCGTATTTGTCGTCCCGGCGGTGGATTTCAATGACCAGGCACGCTTCGGGATCGGTGGCCAGCACGTACGTGAACAAGGCGCCGTCCACCAACTCTTCATCGTCTTTCCCGTAGCGATACGTCGGGCGGGCCATCATTCGCAGGACCTCTGGCTGCGGTTCCGAATTGGGCTGGCGAAACCGGTCGATGACCTCGAAACGCTCGGCCATGCTCTTGATTTGCGCAAGCCGCAGCGGCGCCTTGGTCGAAGGTTGCGGCGCATCCGGGAGTTTTTGGAAGCGGGCGAAACGTTCTTTCGGAGACCAGATGGTTCGCCGTCCGCGGACGAGCTCGACCGGCCCCGGATGGACATCGGCAAACTCATGCATTTCAAGTCCGTTCAAGAGGGGGCCGTGCAGGTGAAAGTGGGCGATCATCGCGGGACGCGCGGCCGGCCCCGTCGTGTAGACCGTCAACAACCCGTCGACCACATCTCCCAGCGGATTCGACCAGCGCATTTTGACTTTGGGATCGAGCGCGGCCCGCTTCTCAGCATCGCCGTCGAGAACGACCGTGTATTTTTGCAGGGCCTTCGTCATGTATTTCAGGCGATCGTCGGCGAACTTGTCTTTGGGCGCCGAATCTTCCGGCTCGCGCGCGGCGGCCGGCTCTGCCGATGGGCCTTGTGGCGCCAGCCACACAATGAAGGCCGTCGTCAACAACAACTGGCGCAGGGCATGTCGTGTCGTCGTCATGGCTGTTTCCCTTCTTCTTCGTCGTTCGTCTCAAGCTCCACCGGAACATAGGCGGTGCGATGGATCGACGTATAGCCGGCCGTCGGATGCTCATGTTCCGTTGCGCCGGAGACGCCCCAGACCGTCCTGTCATCCAATCTTGATTCCAACTGTGCGGCCCCGAGCCGGGCCCACGCAAAAGAAAACTTCATGCCATCTGTTTCGAGGAACAAGAGCGCTTCGGGATTGACTCCCGCCACGAACGCGAAAACTACGCCGTCCGAGTTGGGACTGTCGCTGGGCACATATCGGTCGAGCGGAGTCGGCAAGAGTCTCAGCTTCGTTTGCTCGCCGGCCCATTCCTCTCGAGCCGAAAACCGCGCCGCCAGCGATTTGAATTGAGCCAGGCGGGCGCGCGGATTGTTGGCCGCAGCGGTTTCGGAATCGATCGGCTGAAACCGCAATCCGGCGCCTTTCGGCGGCTGCCACCGGAATACGTCGCGCCGCAGCCGTATGCGTGCATCGTCGATCGCCAGGAATTCATGATTGAGCAAAAACTGGCGCCCGCTGCCGTCGTACAATTCAGCCGTCACAATGGCAATCGGCCGTCCGCGGGTTCCCAACCGGAAGATGACCGAGTCGGCGATGCCGCGCTCGGGGTCGTTGTAACGCAAAAGCGGCGTCATCTGAAATTTCAGCTCGCGCCGGTCTTCCCCGTCTTCCAGGGTCGACTCAACCTGCATGTCGCGCAGGACCTGCTGAAGGAACTTCAGGCGCGTGGCGCCGGACGGACGCGGTGCGTCGTCATCCTGGGCCGTGAATGCGTTATTCGGCTGCACGCCCGCGACCAGCAGAAAACCGGCAAACCCAATGCGGAACCAAACGCGACTGCAAGGTGTCGTAGACATCAAAGGCTCCCATGTATCGATGACGGTTTGAAGCCACTACTTGTAGCTCATGAAAATGAACGTCTTCCCATCCGGCGAGAAACACATGCCGCCGTTGTTGCGGTCGGCCGGCTGCCCTGCCAGCAGCTTGGGCGGGGCATCCCGGTCGGGGTCGAATTCATAGATTTGCCCGTGATGAATTTGCCCAAGCCGATCGGGCATGACCTTCCTCGGAATCGTCACGCGCGAACCATTGGGATGCCAACCGATGTCCTCGTTGTAGTCCTGGCCGTCGCAAACCACTCGAAGATTCGGGCCAGCATCAATCGTCGAAACGATGGCGATATCGACGGTCTTGTCGAAGCGCCGTCCCTTGAAGCAGACTCGCTTCGAATCGGGCGACCACTTGCAATTCCAATAAATGTACTGGTAAGGGGTCGTTCCTTGCGGAAAGACTTCGCGCCCTTCGTTCGATCTCAAATCGTAGACGATGAGATTCCCTCCTCGTTCGTAGGCCAGCTTGAAGCCGTCCGGCGCCCACTGAATGCCCCAGCCGTTTCGATCAATGAGCCTCTCGGCAGAGCCGTCGACCTCGCGGATGAAAACGCCTCCTTCGGGCTCATATTTCGAATAGGCAATCCACAGCCCGTCGGCCGACCAGCTTGGCATGGCCCCCATCCCAAGATTCTTCACCAGGCCGGTTTCCAGATTCACAATCAGGAGCACGGCGTCCGGCGTTTTCTGATCCCACGTCCAGCCATCGACGGCAACCCACTTTCCGTCAGGCGAGATTTCGGGCGAGTTGATGATCGGAAAGCCGGGGATCCCGGCCACCCTTCTGGCGTTCGTGCCGTCGACGTTCATCGCATAGATTTCAATCAGCGGCCCGCGCGGAGTTTGATCATTAGCGACCGCAGCGTCGACTTGGACGGTCTGCACCGCCTCGGCCGGTGCTTGCGGCGGCTCGGCGACAGATTTGTCCCGATTCTCGGAGGCTGCCGGCTGGACGAGCAGATCGTTGGCGGCAGCGGGTTGCACCGAGGTCGCGGCGGCGGACTGAATTGCCGGCGCGGGAACGGCTCCCGGAATCACCAGCAAAAGCCCGACGACAAGAAACAGCCAGTCTTTGCCGGAAAGGGCGTCGCGAAATCGGCCTGGATGGCTCATCAGGTGCTCGAGTCGCCGCTTGTTGACTTCAAACGCGCGGATCGCCGGGATCGGCGCCACCCAACGCGCCTGCCATTTCCATTCCAGAACGTTGAGCAGACTGCGGGCGTATTGGCCCGGCCGGCAGCCCAGCCCCGCGATCACCGCCTCGTCGCAGCATCGCTCTCGTTCTTCGACGATCCGCCGATTGGCCCACCAGATCAACGGGTGAAACCACCACAGGCATTGGACGACGGATTGGAGCAAGGCCACGAGCGCGTCGTTCCGCCGCACGTGCACGAGCTCGTGGGCCAGGAATGGTTCAAGCTCGTCCGGCGAATGCGACAAGACCAGCTTTTCCGGCAGCACGACGATCGGACGAAACCAGCCAAACGCCAATGGTCCGATCAGCTTCTCGGTCACGACAAGCCGCGCCGGCCTGCGAATCCGCAGCGTCCCGCGCAGCCTTTTCGCCAGGCTCACGAGCGCCGCATCGACCGGCCCTTGCGAGTTGATGATCGTTCGCCGCAGTCTCAGCGTGGAGATCAAGATGAAACCGGCGCACAGGGCCGCGCCGGTCAGCCACGCCAAACCCAGGACGGTCGCGATGGATAGTGCGGGCCCGGCCAGTGCCACTGTGGCCGGCGCCGATTCGCGCGAGCCGCTCAACGAAGCGGCGGCTTCGCCCGACGCGGGTTCTTCGCCTGCGAGCGACAGGTTGCCGCGAGGCCCATAGGAGCGCCGCATCTCGTCCTGACTCAAGAATCCCCGACTCACGAATCCATCGGACGTGCGTTCGAGAGACGGAGGCGCGAACGCCACGGCCGACCAACGGAACAGGCCCGTCGGGCTCGTCCACACGGGCGGCGTCAGGCTCTTGGCGAGCACGAGCATCCACAGCATGTAGGCCAAATGGGGCCGTCGCCGGCAAAAGAGGCCTGTCACAAAAGCCACGCCCACGGCGACCAGCGTGACCTGCCACAACTGCGCCCAGGCCAGACGGCCGATTTCGAAGCCGACGGCGGTCATGATTTGGGGTCCTCCCATTCATCGAGCATTCCGCGCAGCCGGTCGATTTCCGATGCGGTCAGGCCGCGATCGTGAATGAGATGTTGGAAAAGCGGAATCGACTCGCCGCCGAACAGTCGCTGCAAAAGATCGTCGATGACTTCGCGCACGACTTGCGCCGGCCGGACGCGGGAGAGATAAATCTTGGCGCGGCCTTCACGCTTCGTGCGCAGGTAGCCTTTGGCCTCGAGGCGTCGCAGGTAGGTCTGCACGGTCTTGAAATCGAGGTTGCGCTCGGAAGGCAGCGCTTCGAGCACCTGCCTCACGCTGGCCCGGCCCAGCCGCCAGACGATGCGGGCTACTTCGAGTTCCGACCTGGCGAGAGCGGGCCGCTTGGACATGAAGAATTCGCCCCCGGGCAAAATGCGTTCAATTGAACGCTATGATAGCGTTCAATTGAACGCTGTCAACCGGTTCCAAGGCAAACCGCTCGGAATCCGATTATCCTTTTAGAGGCAAAAGTGACGCATGGCACGCACAAGCGAGACGCTTGTGCTACGTTGGCGAACGTCTCGGTCGTGCCACATTCGTTGTGTCCCTCTGCAAAAACCGGAGTCTGTCATGAAATGCGTGTTCCTCGCACTCTCGCCGATCGTTCTGCTGCTGTTGGCCAATCGTTCTTCGCCCGCGGCCGATGACATTGTGATCGAGCGCGTCATCGGCCCGGAAATTCTCACTAAGTACAAGCATCCCGCATCGTTGGCCGAGTTACAAAACGGCGACCTGTACCTGGCCTATTACGGTGGTTCGGGCGAATATGCAACTGACACGGCCGTGTACGGCGCCCGCCTGCGCCACGGCGAAAAGGAATGGACGCGCCCCGTCGTGATCGCCGACACGCCTTTTCGGACTGACGGAAACGCCGTCGTCTGGCAGGCGCCGGATGGATTGGTGTGGTTGTTCTACCTCACGCGCTATGGCCAGACCTGGTCCGACTCGCGGATCAAGTTCAAGATCTCGCGCGACGGCGCGCAATCCTGGTCGGATTCCGACATGCTCGGTTTCGAAAAAGGGACGATGGTCCGCGGAGCGCCCATTGTCCTCAAGAACGGCGACTACCTGCTTCCCATCTACCACGAGACCGGCAACGATCGCGAGAACGTGGGCGCTGACACGACGTCCCTCTTTTTTCGCCGGAATGCCCAGACCGGCGAGTGGGCCGAGACGAACCGCATCAAATCGCGGATCGGCAATTTGCAGCCCTCGGTGGTGCAGATCAGCGATGACTATCTGATCGCCTATTCCCGCCGCGGCGGTGGTTATGACGGGCAAGCCGACGGCTGGCTCGTGCGCAGCGAATCGCGCGACGGCGGCTACACGTGGAGCGAGGGAAAAGATTCGCAATTCTCCAATCCCAATTCGGCCGCCGATTTCATCAAGCTGCGCAACGGACATCTTCTCTTGGTCTACAACGACAGCCATCGCGACCGCATGCCTCTGGCCGTGGCAATCTCCCCCGACAACGACAAGACCTATCCGTACAAGCGAAACATTGTGGACAAGAAAAGGGATACGGCCGCATATCCGTTCGCCATCCAGACGAACGACGGCAAGATTCACATCGTCTACACTTCAGAATCCCGCACAGTCATCAATCACGCTGTCTTTGATGAAAAGGCGATTTTGGAGGCGAAATAGCCGGGAATTCCTGTGCTGTCGGCTGACGCGCTTTGGGCGCGTCGGAATGCGGGTTTCGGAGAAACCCGCCTACACTGCCTTTTGCAACAACGGAGAAATGCCTTGAACCCACCCTCGACTTGCGTGCATATTCCCCGCGTCCGCGTCAACAGTGAAAGCTGCTATCGAGTTCCGGCGGTGAACCTTAAAAAAACGCTGCCGGATTGCCGCACTTCGGTTGGCGTCGTCTTACTGTTCGCGGCGACGCTTGCCGCAGACCTGGTGTATTGTTCCAGCACGAACGCGGCAGAAATCGCGAGGGCGGACGAAATCCGAACCAGACGGCCGTACCAGGCGAAAGTCGTCCCCGGATACTGCTGCTGGGTGTGCTTGTGGCGCGATTCCGGGGAGGGCGTCTACTTGTCGTTCGTCGAAAAACGCCGTGCCCCCAATCCCGATTGGGAGCCGGTGCCGCTCGACTTTTGGGAATCGATGGGCCTGCCTCACGGTTACCACACGGCCTTAAGCAGCGGCGCCAAAGACATCGTGTACGAGATCGTCGTCCTCAAAAGCGTCGATCACGCCGAGACGTGGGTCGAGATCGGACGCAATCGTTCGCGCGTCGACAATTCTTTTTCCTGGGCGGCGCTCTCCGACGGCAGTCTGCTGCGCTCGCAGAGCAATGACTACATCGCCTGGCACAAGGGCGATCGCCAGCAGACCTGGTGCGAGACATCGGCTGACGGCGGAACGACCTGGAGCAAGCGGTCGGTCATCTTTTACGGTCACAACGGCTCC
>DATGKC010000329.1:0-2455 GCA_035294845.1 Planctomycetaceae bacterium
AGGCGATCAAGCGTTTCCCGGCGAAGAAATTCATCGAACACTGCCAGGCGGCCGTCGCATCGACGAGCCGCCGATCACAGGCAGCGCAGCGCAAATCGCGCCCCTCGGCCAACAAGGCCTCGCGCGCCGCATCAAAGCCCGCGCGAAGCCGTTCCCGCGGCGCCTCCTGACGCCAGTCCCCGTTCTGTTTCGGTGACCGTCGACCGCGTAGCCGCTCGGGCTACGCGGCCGGCGGTTTCTCGATGTCGATCACGATTTCCTTCGTGCTGGCATCGAAGTCAAACACGAACGGCGACTGCGCGGCGTCGAACTTGCCTCCCAGCAGGTCCTTCTTTTTCTTCATCAACTCGACGGCCACACGGTACTTTCCCGGAGGCATTCCTTTGCGATTCTTTCCGGCGGGCACGAACGAGCCGGAAACCTGATCGACGTCGGCGTAATAATAATCCAGCGCCGGGCTGTTGTCGGGCATGATGGGAACAAACGTGACCTGGATGAATTCGCCTTCCTGGGCGACGAAACTCTGGCCGCCCTTCTGCAGCCGTCCGGGGGTCCGCAAATACGGCCCGTCAGATTTGCCGCAGCCTGAGAATGCGGTGACCATCGCCAGGAGAATCGTGTAATTGAAGAGCCGTTGCATTTGCTGCTCCTGATTAATAGTCGGTGACAACTTGCCCGTCCAATTTGCTGAGCAGGCGGCACCAGTTGAGCTCGGCGATCGGGTCGGCGATGAAGTGCACGCTCCCGTCGGCAAAGCACACGTTCACTCCGCCGGCGTGCAGACTGCGCGACATCGCCGACGTCATTAAGGTGCCGGACGTCGTGCAGCCCATCTTGCCCGGTGACGCGCCCAGCGCCGTGCAATACAGACTTCCATCCTGCAATTCATCGCCGCCGTCGGCAGGCGTGCCGCCCAGCAGATTGTTGGGGCTCGGGTTATAGGCGCCGCGCCCCGCATTCACGATGCTTGCCCCCGGGAAGCCCATCGCCCAAACGCCTCGAGGATCGATGGGCGAGAGCCCCGCTCGCAGTTCGGCCACCATGATCGTGGCCGATGTGCCGTCGGTGATGTCGCCGATTCTGGCTCCGTAGTTGGACGACATCACGGCGCTCGACACAAGCCCCGCGGCCCCGGAAACGTTGCTCTTGGATGACTTGAACAACGCTCCGCCGGCGACGTGATCGTAGTCGTCGTATCCGGCGGTGACGCCGTAGTTTCCGCGTTCCCAGCCGTTGGCCGCGCCGGGGACCGCCGGATTGTTGTATGGGAGCTCATTGAGCGCGTCGGAAGGACAGCGGTAAATCGGAATTCGCGTCCCCACGATCGGCGAACGCCAGGTGAATCCATCGACACCGGCAGGCGGTTTCCCCGTCGGAACGCCAATGAATACTCCGGGAAATGTCTGCAAATTCGGCTGGTTTTGAGTGTACAGCGGGGACTGCTCGATGAAGGGAAGGAGTGCGACGGCCCAGTTCGGTCCGAACGGGCCGGTGTAGTCCATGTGTGCGTCGTCGCCTCCAAATCGGCCCCAGGGCACATTGGATGCAGGAGGGAACCTGAGGAACGTACTCTCGTAGTTCATCAAGGCCAGACCAATCTGCTTGAGATTGTTTTTGCATTGCGAACGGCGGGCGGCCTCGCGCGCTTGCTGCACGGCCGGCAGCAAGAGCGAAACCAGGATGGCGATGATGGCAATCACAACCAATAGCTCAATCAGCGTAAAACCGCGTCTGCGACGGTGAAGAGCAACCATGAGACTCCTCCTGGAAAAAAGGCGATTGACCGAACCGAGATCGAACGTGATTATAAAAACGACGATGTGCAATGAATGAATCGCGGATGAATAACACGTGAAACAAGATAGTTGTTCGAGACGTCTGGATTTGGCAGAATGTTGAAACGCGCCGGTTTTGATCTTATGAATCGCAGAAGGCGAAGCTCACATGGCGATCCGCGTGCGGTGTTCGAGTTGCAACAAGCCGCTCAAGGTCGCCGACACCTTGGCCGGACGGCGGATTCGGTGCCCCGGCTGCCAAACCGTGCTCAGGGTGCCGCCCTCCGAGATGCCGGCCGAAACGCCGCCAGGCCGTGCTCCTTCTTCAAGCACATCATCGATCCCGGCGCCGAACGCTTCACCGGGATCTTCGACTAAACCGGACGATCCGACCGATTGGCTCTTCGACGGCACTGAGACGCTGACCGGCGAAGAATCGCAGACCGATTCGAATCAGTCCACGAGTCCCGCGGCGCGTCCAAAGGCGGTTCCACCATCGCTCCCTCGCAAAACGCCGCGCACGGTGGCTCGCAGCGTCTCACAGACGGGGGAGCCAAGTCGTGTCTCAGCCACCCGCGCGATTGGCGGCAAAGGCGCCAACGGCATCAGATGGCAGGACCATTTGCTCTGGGTATTGCTCTTAGCGCTCGTTCCCTTAATCGTCTCGACTGTATTTGAAG
>DATGKC010000330.1:0-5144 GCA_035294845.1 Planctomycetaceae bacterium
AGACGCAGCGATGCTGCACGAATTTCCGTAACTGCAGGCTTTGCCGATTCTATTGGATTCGCGGTCCGTTGCAGCGAAACACGATCGCTTCGTCGGATAAGCACACGAGCCTCTCGTGAGTCAATCGCCAGTCAATTACCGTCCGGCCGCCCTTTTTTGCCCCCGGCGCCCGCACCGCCGCTTCCAGCCGCTGGCCCCAACGCAGTGGACGGGAATTTGCCTGGAACTTTGTCCCCGATCGACGGCCGCTGTGACGATAAGAGTTTTGGGCTAATCCGCGGCAGGGCAGTCGCTTACTGATTGACATCGGTTTTTTCCGGCGCTTATAATCTTGTAAGATTCCGGATTGCCGATACTCGTCGGCACTTCCTCTCGATCCCCAAAAATCACTCAAAGACGGCCTGCATTAGAATTCAGGGAAATTGCGCAGATGACGAAGGCCAGCCGGTGTTTAGCGATTGCCGTGACGGTTTTCGCCGTCGTCTTTATGGGCGTCGCGGCCGTGATGTGGACGGTGCGCACCGATTGGAAGCACAAAGCCCAGGTCGAATTTCCCAAGAAGCAAATCGACGAGCAGAACGCCAGGCTTACCGAGCTCCAAAAGGAAATCGAATCGGTCGACAAACAACAAAAAGACGCCGTGGCGCATATTGCTTCCGACGTGCGGGCGATCGGCGAACCGGCGTCGGGGCGCGTGGCTCAATTGGAAAAAGAATTGGAAGAGCTGATCGAAAAATCCCACGCGATTGCGGGCCAAGTTGAAGTCGACGCCAAAAAAGTGCACGACAAGCAGGAAGTAGACAAGCGGCTCCGCGAGGAAATCGCCCGCCTCCAGAGCCAGTACGACGACCTCGTCGCGCAGAAACAAGGGGCTCTCGCCGACGTCCAGAAAACGCGCGATCTTTTGTTTCAAGCCCGTGGAGTTCTGGAGCGGGCCGAACGGCGCAGCAAAGCGCTCAAGGCCCAGGGCGCTCAACCGGGCAAATACGATGCGGACAATGGCGGTTCCGAACCGACGGCGAGCCGTCCGACGAGGGCCGTTCAATGAGCGGTTCGGCGGCGGTTCTTGAAAATATCGCTCTCTCCAATTTCCACACAGCGCGGCGCAATTTACTGGCAGAGGAGTCTGGTCGATGCATTTAGTCGGCAAAATCCTGGTCGTCTTCGTACTGGTCTTGAGCATCTTCTTGATGGCATTTGCCGGCGTCGTCTACAACACGCACATGAGCTGGCGCGATGCGACGATGGCCGAAAAGAAGAAGGTGGAAAAGGCCGCCAAAGACCTGAACGACGCCCGGACCGAGTCGGAACGACTCGTCACCGAGATGAAAGAAAAGATCACGGCCGCCGAACAAAAGGCCGCCGGCAGCGAGGCCGACAATCAGGGGCTGCGGGGCGAGGTGGCGCGGCTCAAGAAGGAAGTCGGCGATGCGCAGTTGGCTCGCAAGACAGCCGCAGAACAATCGGTGATCTCGGGCGAAGAAGCCGTCGCGCGGCACGATGAAGCCGCCAGCTTGAGAAAGCTCAATCACGAGCAGGCGCAGCGAATCGACGCCGAATTCAGCATGCGCACCAAGCTCGAAGACCAGGTGCACAGCTTGCAGCTCGATTTCGACGCGGCCAGGCAGAAGAACCGCGACCTGCTGGCCAAGGTCTCGGTGATGCAGCAGGCGCTGCAATCGGCAGGCATCACGGCCGACGCCAACGAGCTGGCGACGAAGAACAGCCCCCCGCCGCGCGTCGAAGGCATCATCGAAGAGGTCAAACCCGGAAAGCGCCAAGGTTCGAGCGAACTGGTTGAGATTTCGCTGGGAAGCGACGACGGCATGAAAGTCGGCCACGAGGCCACCGTCTACCGCTCGGGGCTCAAGGCCGGCCAGCAGGCCAAATATCTCGGAAAAATCCTGATCGTCAAGACAACGCCCGACAAGTCGGTCGGGCAGGTCATCGAAAGCTCGCGCAACGGCGTCATCAAGAAAGGCGACAATGTCACCACGCGCCTCTAGCCCCCGAAAACTCAAAGGTCCTCCGCCGGCTCCCGACGTGTACGTGGCGCTGTTGTACCTCGCCGTCGCGTCGCTCGTCATCGGCATCTCGCTGTTGGCGCTGGAGCTCAACGTCTACGAGTGGAAATTGCCGGGAACGTAAGCGCTGTGCCCCGGGCATTGCGCGATCGTCTTCGCGCTCGGCTGCTCGCCTGCTGAGCGCGAGCATTTTTCCGGTCAGCAAATCCATCCGCCTCCCAAGACGCGCTCGCCGTCGTAGAACACGACCGCCTGTCCCGCCGCCACGCCGAACTGTGCGTCGGCAAAACGCACTCGGCACGTGCCGCCATCCAGAAGTTCCACTTCCGCCTTGGTCGCCGCGTGCAGATAGCGGATTTTTACCGCGCATTCAAACTTGTGGGGAATGTCGTCAGCCAGCCAGTTGAGGCGATCGGCTGAAAGCTCCGTGCGGGCCAATTCATCGCGCGTGCCGATGACGACTTGCCGCGTTTGGGGCCTCACGGCAACGACATACCGCGGCGCTCCGAACGCCACACCCAGCCCGCGGCGCTGGCCGATCGTGAAGTGCTCGTAACCGGGGTGTCGCCCGACGACGTTTCCCGCCGTATCGACAAGCTCGCCGTCGGTGTGGACGTTCGGCCGGTAGCGGCGGATGAAGCCGGCGTAGTCTTGATCGGGGACAAAGCAGATTTCCTGGCTATCGGGCTTGTCGGCAACGCGCAGGCCCGCCTTGCGCGCCATGTCGCGAATCTCCTCTTTGTCGTACTCTCCCACCGGAAATAAGACGTGTTCGAGCAGGTCTCGGTCGAGCCCGAAAAGCACATACGACTGATCTTTGTCGGCATCCACGCCGCGAACGAGCGCCGGCCGGGTTTCGCCCCGCGCCGACATGATGCGCGCGTAATGCCCGCTGGCGATCTTGTCGGCTCCCACTTTCCGGGCGAAGTCCCAGAGTTTCCCGAATTTCAGCCAATTGTTGCACATGACGCACGGATTGGGCGTTCGTCCCGCCAGGTACTCATCGGCGAAGTAGTCCTTGATCCGGCCGAATGCGTCCTTGAAGTTCAAAGCATGAAAGGGAATGTCGAGCGAGTCGGCGACCCGCCGTGCATCGGCCGCGTCCGTTGCGCTGCAGCAGCCCTGCTTATGGCTTTGTGCAGCGATGACCGGCAGCGCCGAACCGCCCGTCGCGCAGGCGTCCGCGTCGTTCATTTCGGCTGTTCCGGAGCGCATGAACAGGCCGATCACTTCGTATCCGGCGTTTTTCAGAATGTACGCCGAGACCGAGCTGTCAACCCCGCCGCTCATCGCCAAAACGACGCGCTTCGACATTGGTTTCCCATCCGCGTGCACAAAAAAGACTGGCTGCCCGCCTTGAGTGTAAAGACACAGGCGAGGGTCGCCAAGTTCCGAGTTACAGATCGCGCCAATTGTCGAGCGTCAGCCCTGGCACCCAAGCGAAGTGGCCCGAAGTATGATCGCTTCGATATCAGCGATCTCCTCGTCTGAGAGTCCTGCATAGACGTTGCACCATTCCGGCAGTGCGGGCGCGCCGTTGATCCCACGAGGAAGCGGCTCCTGGGCGCCCTGCGGCGGGACTTGAGGGTTGACGATGCCAATCACGAGCTGCTGGTTTTCGCGCAGAGACTGACCGAGCACGCGTTCCAGCGCCTGCCGGTCATGGGCATCGATGTCGCCGACATTGCGAATAAACGTCTCCATGCAGCCATTCTACAGCGCTCTGAGCGAGAACGACAACGGCGAAGCGGTTCTGGGCACGTCACCCCCCCACCAGAATCAATTCGCACTCGGCGCCGCCGTTTGGCGCCCCAGCAGGTCCAAGGCGAGCATGGCTTGCACGAGCTGACGCGCGAGGGGGCCGGCGGCGTGGCCCCCGGAGCCGGCGTTTTCCAGCACGACCACGAACGCGATTTTCGGTCGATCGGCGGGAACGTATCCGGCAAACCAGGCGTGGTCGGGCTTGCCGCCCCCCGGTTCGGCGGTCCCCGTCTTCCCCGCAATCGCCAAGGCGTCGAGCCGCACCGTTTTGTAACCCGTTCCATGGGGATCGGCCACCACTCTCTCCAGCCCCCGCCGCACCCATGCGAGGCTATTTTCAGACAGCTCGGGAATGGGGGCCGCCGCATCCGCGGCCAATCGTTCGAAGCTGTCGATCGTTTCGATCGATGCCGGGCCGGCCGATTCGGCCAGCCTGGGCGTAATCAGCCGGCCGCCATTGGCGACCGCCGCCAACAGCCGCGCAATCTGCAAGGGAGTCGCCGTCAACTTCGCCTGTCCGATGGCCAGTTGCAAGGCATCTCCGGACGCGATCTTCGTCCGTCCGCGGCGGGTCGGCGAAGCTTCGCCTTTCAGAATCGGCAAGTTGCCGCCGCGCTCGCCGGGAAGATCGATTCCGGTCGGCCGGCCGAAACCGAACCGCACGGCCCAATCGATAATCGGCGATGCTCCGGCGCGGCGCGCCGCGGCGAAGAAGTAGACGTTGCACGATCGGGCCAGCGCGTCGACCAGGTTGATGTCGCCATGCGAAGCCCCGAAGTTGCGATAAATGAGACAGCGATGGCTTTCGGGATCGTCGAGGTAACCCTGGCAATGAAATTCGCGCGCCGGGTCGAGCCGGCCGCTGTCGAGGAAAGCGATCGCGCTTAACACCTTGAAAACCGAGCCCGGCGGGAGCGCCATTTCGGCGGCCCGGTGAAACAGCGGCTTTCGCGGATCGTTCACGATTCGCTCCCAGGCGGCCTCGTCGGAATCGGCAAGAACTTGCAGATTGAATCGCGGCTCCGAGGCCGCCGCCAGGACGGCCCCCGTGCGGACATCGAGCGCCACGATGGCGCCCCCCGCTGGAACCGGCAAACGTCTTTCGCTCGGTTCATCAGACGGGGCGGGGTGCATCGCCTGATCGAGCAGGCGTTCGGCGGCGCGCTGCAGCGGCAAATTGAGCGAAAGAACAAGGTCTTTCCCGAAGCGCGGCTCGCGAACCGTCTCGGTCCGCAGCAACTCGCCGCGCCGATCGAGAACGAGCCTTCGCAGGCCGCGCAGGCCGCGCAAGTGCCGTTCGTAAAAGCGCTCGAGCCCGGTTCTGCCGGCTGGATCGCCGGATTGATAATCCAGCGGGTC
>DATGKC010000331.1:0-5456 GCA_035294845.1 Planctomycetaceae bacterium
AATCGAAACAGCGCCGCCAAAAATCCCCACAACAGCGCGTAGTCTACGCCGATGAGCGAGAGACCGAGAAATACGAGAAAGCCGAAGCCGCTGTTCACCGCCGCATAAGCCACCAAATAGCGGCTGATTCTTTTTCCCGCCTCATCGAGCGTTCTCGTGGTCACGGTCAACTTGCTTTGGCCGACCAGCCGCAGCAATCGATTGCGCAGCTCCTCATATCCCGACAACATGAAAATGACCAAAACGCAAACCACCAGCCCCGTCGTCACCGGCGCCGACAGAGAGCCCCAGACGAGGCGCGCGATCGTTACGGGCGAAAGCGGCTCCGGCGCGAGCTTGACAGTTTGCGGGGCGCGAGGCGCCGTCGGCGCTTCGTCTCCAGGATCGCTGTGGCCCTCGTCCGCTGTGCGATGCTCTTGGCCGGCCGCGCCGTCCGACGAGTCAGCGGATTCGGGTGAATCGCCCTCAGCGTTCTCTGCCGGCTTGTTGACGCGGATTGCATCGGCAATTTCGACGACGATGGCCCGCACATTGTCAAAGGCCTTGAGGCGGGCGTGCCGCAGAGGTTCGATTTTGGCCCGCATATGACCGCGATATTCATCTAAATGCAGCGCCAGATCGCGGAATTGCTCGGTGACGACCCAACCCACGGTGCCAATCAACAGTAAGACCGCCAGTGCCGCCACGCCGACGGCGGCCAGGCGCGGAATGCGATGCCGCTCCAGCCAGATGACCCCCGGTCTTAATAGAAACGTCAGCAACACGGCCATGGCCAGCGGCAACAGCACCGGTTGAGCAAAGTAGAGGGCCCCGACGGCCAGCACCACGCCCTGCAAGGCGATGACGAACCGAAACAAAGGGGAGAGCGAAATCCTCCGGGCGCCGTTCATCTCTCAAACGATTCCTAGAGCCGCGTGGGAGAGCGAAAAGGGAAAGAGGCGAAATGCGGAAAAGGGAAATCTCCGGGCCTTCGGCCCGACGCGCGTTCTCGTTTCGCCTTTTCACGCAGCGCTTCAGCAAACGAGCGTTCAAATTTCGTGCCGGACCAGTGGAGGGAAGCGAAAAGTGAAAAAGGGGAAAAGGGAAATGTACGGGGTTTCGGCCCGGCGCGCGTTCCCTTTTTGCCTTTGTCCCTTTTCGCCGTGCGCTTACGCTTCCGAGGCGGACGGTTGCGCTTCGCCCACCGGCTCCTTGTCGCGCACCACCACGCTGGCGATGTGAATGTTGTGGGCGTGAAGCTTGTTGCGAAGGCTGCCGCGCGTGATGCCCAGAATTCTGGCCGTGTGCGATTGATTGCCACTCGTCAGCCTGAGCACGCGGGTCAACAGGTATTTCTCCATGGCGGCCAACGCCTCGGCGTAGAGATCGGTGCTCTCGGCTTGCAGGCGTTCTGTAACCAGACGGTCGAGCACTCCGTTCACGATGTCGGCGCGAGTTGCCAGCGCATCGTGCCTGACGCCCGTGCGAATTTCTTCCGGCAGGGCCTCGGCGGTGAGCACGGGGCCTGTGGTCTGCAAGAGCGCCCGCCGCACGGCGCTTTGCATTTCGCGCACATTGCCCGGCCAGGGATACTCGACCAAAAGCTTAAGCGCATCGGGGGCGATCCCCTGCACGTCCTTGCCCAGTTGCCGCGCGAACAAAGTGAAGAAGCGCTCCAGCAAGAGCACGACATCGTCTCCCCGCTCGCGCAGCGGAGGGACCGAGATCGTGAACCCGTTGAGGCGGTAGTACAGATCGGCGCGGAACGTCCCTTCGTTCGAGCGGGCTTCGAGATCGCGATGCGTGGCGGCGATGATCCGCACGTCGGTCTTGATCGTCTGGTTGCCCCCCACCCGCTCGAACTGCTGCTCTTGCAAAAGCCGCAACAATTTCCCCTGCACCAGGGGTGACATGTCCCCCACTTCGTCGAGAAAGATCGTTCCCCCCGAGCACTGTTCGAACTTGCCGATGCGTTGCCGATCGGCCCCGGTAAACGAGCCCTTTTCATGCCCGAACAGCTCGCTTTCGAGCAAGGCGTCGGGAATGGCCGCGCAGTTGACCGCCAGAAACGGCGCTTTCGAGCGCGGGCTGTGCTGGTAAATGGCCCGCGCGATGAGCTCTTTGCCGGTCCCGCTGTCGCCGCGGATGAGCACCGTCACGTCCTGCGGCGCCACGCGGCCGATGGCCTTGTAGACCTCGAGGATTTGCGGACTGCGCCCCACCATGCGATCGTCGTCGATGAGCTTCTCGGGAGACCCCGGCAGCGTCACGGGAACGTGCATCAGTCGCCGCATCTCGAGCGCCTGCTGGACGAGCTCGCGGACGCGCTCCATGTCCAGAGGCTTGAGCAGATAATCGAAGGCGCCGTTCTTCACCGCCTCGATGGCCGTGTCGCTCGATCCGCCGGCCGTGATGAAGATCACCGGCAGCCGCGCGTCGATCCGCTGAATGTTCTGAAACGCCTCCAGCCCTGAGATATCGGGGAGCATCACGTCCAAGAGCACGAGATCGGGATGTTGCTGCTCAATTAATGCCAGCCCGTCCGCCGCGTTCTTCGCCAGTTGCACGGCGACCCCGTTCTCGCGAAACGTCTCCTTCATCAAGTGCTGCGTGGCGCGATCATCATCAATGACCAGAATTGTCGGCATGATACCGGTCTCCCCCGATCAATGTCCTGATCGTTGCGCTGTCCAATTGATTGAAAGCGGTCCAGCCAAGTCATGGATTTGCAAAGCATTGCGTTGCCGAACGCGGGCGGTCATGCGCTTCACAGAACGAACATTCTTGAAGCGAAAACCCGCGTCCGGGGGGCAATCCGTTCCACGATTGGCACACAACATGCGTTTCGAATCATAGCGGTGGCTCGTTTCGGCCTGGTATCGGGACTTCCCGTATGCCGGACGCTCGGGCCCAAAAGGCCATTACGAGGCCATGTGAATCGTTGACTGAATAAGGCCGCCCCGGGCGGGGCGCGCCGCACTCAAAAAAAGGAGATTTTTATGTTGTACTGGGCAATGGTTTTCCTTGTTATCGCGTTGGTGGCGGCAATTCTCGGCTTTACCGGCGTCTATGTGGCTGCCGCGGGAATCGCCAAAATCTTGTTTTTCATCTTTCTGGTGATGTTCATCATCAGTCTGATTGCGGGCGGTGTTTCTCGGCGCGGAGTGTGATCGCCCCCAGTGCACTCCGGGGTCCCAACGCCGGGTCTGTACAACCGACCCGGCGAGGCGGCCCCGTGTGGGTGCATTTTTCGCGCCGCCAAGAATTAATCGCCAAACCAGTCCGAATTGAGGGAGTCTGAATCACCGAAAAGAATTGACCCTTCAGGTACGGGGAGTCGTCCTATGGTCATGTCCACCGCGCCACGCGCCGCCGCGTCATTGCCGGTCGCGCCACGCCCAAAATCCGCACGTTTGCCCGACTACGCCGATGAATTGGCCGCGTTCCATCGGGCATTCGCGGTGGAACTGGACGCATTGGTCGATTCGGTTCCCCTCGGCCCGCAGATGCGAGTGCTCGACGTCGGTTGCGGGGACGGCTTCTACATGGGTCTATTCAGCAAGCGGTTGATGGCGCCCGGGGGCGTTGTGGGACTGGATGTGAACTGCGCTTTCTTGCGAGCCGCGCGGGAGCGGCTCTCAACGGTCGCCGAACATTGCGAAATCGACTTTGTCGCGGGCGGCTTGGACGATCTGCCTCTTCCGGGCCCGGCCTTCGACCTTGTCTGGTGCTCCCAGAGCCTGTTCAGCTTTCACGATCCAGTGGCGTCGTTAAAACAAATGGCCGCGGCCGTGCGGCCAGGGGGCTTTGTCGCCGTGCTCGAAAACGACACGTTGCACCAGCTTTTGCTTCCCTGGTCGAACCGACTGGAGATCTGCTTGAGGGCGGCGGAGCTGGCATGCATTTCGAGCGGCTCGCAACAGTCCGACAAGTATTATGTAGGTCGCCGGTTGCCGGCGGTCTTTGCGGAGGCTGGCCTGGAACCCTTGGCATTCAAAACGCAGTGCATCGACCGTCAAACTCCGCTCGATGGCGATCTGCAGTTGTTTCTCAAATTGTATTTGACGCGGCTGGCCGGCCGCGTCGCTCCCTATCTGAACCGCGCCCTCGCCAGCGAGTTCGCGGACGTGCGCGATTTCGATCGCGACGAATCGCTCTTGCGCCGGCCTTTCACGAGCTTGACCTGGCTGAATATGTTGGCATGGGGGCAGCGACGGTCGTGAATTCCAAAAGACGCGCGCGAACAGCGCTCGAACGCCTGGAGGCGGTCGACCGCGACTCGGGGCTCATCAACGTGGTCATCGACGAGATCGAGCATTTCTTCAGCTCGTACAATCAAATGGAGGGCCGGCGCGTGCGTTGGCTGGGGCGGAAGGACGCGGCCCAGGCCAAGAAGCTCATCCAGCGGTCGATGTGTGCGCGAGGCGGAACTCGACGATGACCGGGCGACTGGGCGAGCGCCTGTGGGGGGGCCTGAAAGCGGCCGCATGGAATTGGTCAAAGAACGATGGTGCGATGATGAGCGCCGCGCTCGCGTATTACGCGAGCCTCTCGCTGTTTCCCGCGTGCCTGTTGCTGATTGCCGGATTGGGATGGTTGAGTCACGCTTCCGCCGAATTTCAAGGCCAGCAGCAGCAATTGCTGGACATGGTCGAGCGCAATGCGAGCCCGTGGCTGGCCGTTCAGTTGAAGGCCATGATGACGGGCATCAAGACGCAGGCCATCATTGCGGGACCTTTGGCCACATTATCGTTGATTGTGGCGGCGATCAGCGTCTTCGTGCAGCTTGACAACAGCTTCGAGCGAATCTGGGGCGGCCCCGCCAACAAATCGCGCGGCATCCGGGCCGCCCTGCAAACCGCGCTTCACGACCGCATTCAGGCCTTTCTGGTATTGGTTGGGATCGGGAGCCTCGTCTTTGTCGTCTTCTTTGTCAATCTGCTGCTAAGCGGCATTCGCCCTTTCGTGAGCCAGTGGTTCGAAGGAAAGGTCCTCTGGAACTTCCTGCAAATCGCCACGACCGTGGCTCTCAATTGGGCGCTCTTTACGGCGCTTTACAAGACGCTTCCCAAGGCGGCGGTCGGCTGGGGCCACGCGGCCTCAGGCGGGTTGCTCGCGGCGGTCGTCTGGCAAATCGGGCAGCGGTTGCTGGAAGCGTTTGTGATTTCAGACCACTACACGGCTTATGGCGTTTTGGGTTCGTTCATGGCCGTCATGCTGTGGATGTATTACGGCAGCGCCGTCCTCTTGCTGGGCGCCGAATTCGTCCGCGCGGCGCAGGCCGGAAACGACCAACCCGGCTAAAACGAGCCGGCGCTGCCGATCGCGGAAGCAGCAACTCAAATATTTCTGTCAGCGGGCGCGGCCTTTGCGACGAACCCAAGCGCGGCCGAAGGCCGCAACCGAAGCGATTAAGAAAGACAAATGACCGCCGATTTCGCGGATGCGCGCGGATTTACAGATTGACCCACGTGGTA
>DATGKC010000332.1:0-2297 GCA_035294845.1 Planctomycetaceae bacterium
CCAGGCCATCAGCACGCGGCGAACATTTTCGACCGAATCTTCCGGGAGATAGATGGTTGGCGGATCCATTTTCATCATCCGCCGCCGCGCCACGTAGACTGGAATCGCGCTCAAGTGATCGAGATGTGCGTGGGATACGAAGACCGTCTGGGTGCCCATGAACGACCAGGGACTTCCCCCCAGGTCGAAGCACAGCTTCAATTCGGGAACCCGCCAATACGATTGGACTGCGGCCCTCGAATAGCCTTCGATCGTGAGCCCGTTGTGCACCAGTGAGCGGACGGGCAAGTTCTTAATCATGTCCGCAGTTCTAACGGAAATGGCGACGGCGGGCAAACCGCGGCGAGAACTGTCAAAGTTTGCCGATTATTCCGTCGATACTGACTGTATCGGTTGCAGGGGGGCATTCTTGCCGGCAGGAGTGCGCCTCATTTTTCGACGTGCCGAGCCGATTCACGTCGCCTCGATCGGCGCGAGTGCGGCACGTCTCAAGCCGCCCATTTCACGTCAACAACGCAGCTTTCCACCCCGCTGTCAAACTTTGCGCCATGCACTTCGCCCGCAAGCTGCTGCATCGTCGATTGTGGAAGCAAGCGACCAGTTTGACGTTGGCGGGGGCGATGCTTTGCGGCTGTTCCGGCCCGGAAAAGAAATTGACCTACCTGGGCGAGCCGGGTCCGGCCGACTACAAAGACCACGTCATGGACATCGAGCATCCCTTGCTCGATGAGACCACGCCCGATGTCGTCGCCGCCACGACCAAGCCACGAAAGCTGGGAGATCGCAGCAAAGACGAGATCTGGGACCTTTCCCTGGCCGAAGCCATTCATTCGGCCCTGGTGAACAACAAGATCCTGCGGGTCCGCGGAGATTTCCGCACGCCGGGGTCGGCACTTTACGCCAACGCCGATGGCGTGCCATCGGTGCTCGACCCGGCGATTCGCGACTCGGGCGTGTTGTTTGGGACGCGCGGTGTCGAGGCGGCGCTATCGGCATTCGACCCCCAATTCAACACGCAGATGGTCTGGGGGTCGAACTCGGCCATTCAGAACAACGCGTTTCTTTCCGGCGGACTGGTTAAAGGCTCGGTGCTCAATCAAGACACGGGAGCATTCACGACCGGCATCGCGAAGACGACCGCCTATGGCGGCGTCTTTCAAGTCGCGCACAACGTGAATTACCAGTATCTCAACTCTCCGATCCAGTTGTTTCCCTCGGTGTATACGGGCAACGTGCAACTGCAATATACGCAGCCTCTCTGGGCGGGTGCAGGCACCGAATATACGCGCATCGCGGGCCCTCTGAACACCAGCTTCAACGGTCTCACCGGCGTCAGCCAGGGCGTCGTCATCTCGCGCATCAATACCGACCTGTCGGTCGCCGATTTCGAAATGAACGTGCGGAACACGCTCCGGGACGTAGAAGAGACGTATTGGGATCTCTACCTCGCGTACCGCGCCTATCACACCAATGTCGAGGCCCGGAACAGCTATTTGCGGTCGTGGCGATTCGCCCAGGCCAACCGCGGAGTCGGAAAATTCAGCGACCTCGACGAATTGCAGTCGCGCCAGGCGTTTTACCAGGGGCGCGTGGCTGTCGAGGACGCCTTGCAGAACATCTACAACCTCGAAACGCAGTTGCGCCGACTCTGCGGATTGCCCAGCGCCGATGGCCGCATCATCCGTCCCACCGACGACCCCAATGTGGGCGAATTCATCCCCGATTGGAATCTCTGTCTTTCAGAAGCGTTGACCCGCCGCGAAGAGCTGCGCCGCCAGAAATGGAACGTCAAGAGCCTCGAACTGCAATTGAGGGCCGCCAGAAGCCTGGCCAACCCCCAGCTTAACTTCATTTCGAGTTATCAGATCAACGGATTCGGCAATAATTTGTTCAACATCAAAGGAAGCCCGACGCCCGGGCCGGGCGGCGTCGACCTGCAAAGCTACTACCAGACACTGACTGCCGCCAATCAAACCGGCTACACGCTCGGGTTCCAGTTCACCTTGCCGATCGGCCTGCGCCAGGCCCTTTCGCAGGTCCGAAACTATGAGCTGCGCGTGGCCAAGGCCCGAGAAGCCCTCGCGCAGCAGGAGCTGGAAATCTGCCACGAGCTGACGACCACATTTCAGAATATCGCCTGGCGTTACAAGACCGCCCAGACGAACTTCAATCGCTGGCAGGTCGCCGAGGCGCAAGTTCCCGGGCGCGAGAACCGCTACCGCACCGGCGTCCCCGGCATCGACACGAGCGTCTTGTTGCAGCAATGGCTGCAAACGCGGACGGATGCAGCCACGGCT
>DATGKC010000333.1:0-6870 GCA_035294845.1 Planctomycetaceae bacterium
CCGCTCGTCCCGACCACTTGCCCCAGGCGAGCTCGAGCGTGCTCCAGGTGACGTTCCATCTGGCGCACGAAGAAATCCATCGGCTCGCTTTCGAGCCGTTCGATCCACTCCCACCGCGCCGCCATGACCGATTTTGGCGCCGGCCCGAACGAACCGTGGTTGAGGTACGTGACGCCGGGGCGCAACGCCCACATGCTGCGCCAGTTTGTCGCTTGCGCCTCGGCCAACGGATCAGCACGCGCTATTTCGCCCACGAGATGTAGCCATCTGCCTTCAGCGGAATGCGGTACAGACTAAAATCGGCGGTGATGTACAGCATCTTCTTCTCGGGGCCGATGCCGAATGCAACGTTGCTGGGAATGCCCTTGGCGCCATCGGCGGCCTGATTGGGTTCGCCGGTGGGTATGAACGCGACTTCTTTGCCCGTCGGGTCGATGACCAATATCCCCGGACGCTTCAATCCGCGCGCTGAAAGATAAATGTGGCCCTTGGCGTCGACCGTCATGCCGTCGCACCCGGATTGATCGCCGAAATCGACCAGCGTCTTGCGCGGGCCGTTGACCAGACCGTCAGGACCGAGCGGGAAGGCGTAGACTTTCATCACGCCGGGTTTGGGCTTCGGTGCGTTGGGGCTCGGGTCGATGCGGTCGGTGCCGTTGTCGTGATCGGCAAGATACAGCGTCTTCTCGTCGGGGCTGAGGGCGATGCCGTTCGGCTTCGCGACTTCGTGCGTCACTTCGACCACGGCGCCATCGGTGCCGATCCGATAGACGGCTTTATGTTCCAGCTCCTTCGGCTCTGTACCGAGGTACCGTGGATCAGAGAAATAAATGCGTCCCTTCGTGTCGATCGAAAGATCGTTGGGGGCGTTGAAGCGTTTGCCCATGTATTTGTCGGCCACGACGGTGCGGGTCTTCGTTTTGACGTCCCAGCGCACGACCGCGCGACCCCCTTCATCCGAACCTTCACAGGCGAACAAATTGCCCTTGGCGTCAAATTTCAGTCCGTTCGACTTGTGGCTGTCGTTCGTGAAGATCGCCGTTTGCTTCGTCTTCGGATCGAACCGCATGATGAGCCCCTTATCGCTGCCGAAGGGGATGTCAGAAAAGTAGATGCTACTGTCGGGGGACGCGGTCGGTCCTTCGGTAAGGCCTCCCTGGATCGGTGCGGTTCGTGTAAAGAGCAGCTCGAGCTTGGCATCGGGCGAAACGATGCTCTCGCCGGTCGGTTTGGGCAACTCGGCAGTTGCGGGCGCACAGATGAGAACAAGACACAAAGAAACGGAGGCGGTCAGTCGCATGAGTTTCTCCTGAAGATCAAACAGGGGTCTATCCAAGTGCAACCAGCCTACCGCCGCAGAGATGATTTCTCAACGGGTTCCCTGTAAACTGCGCGGCATCCGCGTCTTCATTGCCAGACCTAATCGACCGATCCATCGCCATTGAGGTGCTTCATGAGTCTGACGTTTGCTCGTTCGCATCCCACAAGAACGAATTTCGCGGGAACGATTCTCGCGGGAATTTGCCTGCTGGCCGTTGGGATGCTGCCCACTTCGCCCGTCAGCGCTGCGGAGAATGAACCGGGATTCAAGAGCCTGTTCAATGGAAAAGACCTGGCCGGCTGGGACGGCGATCCGAAATTCTGGTCGGTCCAAGAAGGCGCCATCACCGGCCAGACGACAAAAGACAATCCCACTCAGGGCAACACCTTTTTGATCTGGCGGGAGGGTATTCTCGACGATTTCGAGCTGCGGCTTTCGTACAAGATCGTGGGAGGCAATTCGGGTATCCAGTATCGCAGCAAAGACGTGGGCGATTGGGTGGTCGGAGGATATCAAGGCGACTTCGAGGCGGGGGACACTTACTCGGGAATTCTATACGAAGAACGAGGTCGCGGAATTCTCGCCCAGCGCGGTCAGAAGACCGAAATCGGGCCGGACGGCAAAGTGAATGTGCTGGCCTCGCTCGGCGACACCAAAGACATTCAAGCCAATATAAAGAAGGAAGACTGGAACGAATACGCCATCATCGCACACGGAAACGAGCTCACGCACATCATCAATGGGCGCGTCACGGCGCAGACGACCGACAATCAACCCGAGAAACGCGCCATGTCGGGAATTCTCGCTTTGCAACTGCACGCCGGCCCGCCGATGACGGTGCAGTTTAAGAATATTCTTATCAAGCGAACGCATCTAACGGCAGGCACGAAAAAGATCGTGCTCGTGGCAGGGCGAGCCAGCCACGGGTCGGGCGAGCACGAGTTCAAGGCCGGCGTGCAACTTCTCAAGAAGTGCCTCGACAAAGTGCCCGGCGTGCTGGCTGCCGAATACTTCGGCGGCTGGCCGAGCGATCCCAGTGCTTTCGATAATGCCGACGCCATTTTTTTCTACATGGACGGCGGCGACGGGCATCCGCTCATTCAGGGCGACCACTTGATTCAGATCGACAAGCTGGCCAGGCAGGGCGTCGGTATCGCCTGCGCACATTATGCCGTCGAGATTCCCAAAGACCGTGGAGGGCCTGAGCTGCTCGACTGGATCGGCGGATACTTTGAGGCGTATTGGTCGGTCAATCCTCACTGGACTGCGAAATTCGACAAGATTCCGGTGCACCCGATCACGCGCGGCGTGAAACCGTTCGAGATCAACGATGAATGGTACTACCACATGCGTTTCCGCGAGAACATGGCGGGCGTTACGCCGATACTCACGGCGATCCCCCCGGCGAGCACGCTGGAACGCCCTGATGGACCACATAGCGGGAACCCGGTCGTCCGCTCGAAGCTCGGCCAGCCTCAGCACGTCGCGTGGGCGGCGCTGCGCGAAGACGGCGGGCGCGGATTCGGCTTCACCGGCGGTCACTTCCACCGCAATTGGGGAAACGAAAATTTCCGCAAGGTGATGCTGAATGCGCTTTTATGGGTAGCCCATGCCGAAGTGCCGGAAAACGGAGCATCATCGACCGTCACGCCGGAAGAATTGAAAGAGAACCTTGATGTGAAAGTGAAATGACCCGGCGCCGCTTTCGGGCGGGAGCGGCACGTCTCGAAAAGAAAATGACCGCCGATTTCGCGACTACGCGCGGATGTGCCAATCGCCTCGCTAGAATGTTCGCATCTCAATTCGAAGAACCGCCAAGGAGCCACTGATCATGACCAGACGGCAGTCGACATGGGCATGGACTTCGTTATTTGTCATTCTCGGCGGCCTCATCGGATCGGCTGCCGGACTCGCACAGGAGGCGAAAACACCGCCACCTGAGAAGCTTCTTCCCTCAGATGCCTTGCTGTTTGTGGGCTGGGACGGGACGGCCGCGCATCGAGCCGCATGGGAAAAATCGGCAGCGCACGAGGCGATCGTCAAGAGCGGCCTGGGAGACGTTGTGGCCAAGCTGATGGTCTACGCAGGGCAAGAGGCCGGCGGCGGCATCCCCGTGGAACAGATTACATCGGCACTCGAACAAATCGGCAAATCGGGCTTTTATCTGGCAGTCGGCGTCCCATTTGCCGGGCAGGGGCCGCCGATGCCGCAAGCTACGATTGTCGTTCCGGGGGGCGCCTCGGCGATCGGGCAGATCAATGCACTGGTCGAGCAAATGAATGTTGCTTCGGTCGAAACTCAAAGCGTCGGGAAGCGCAAAGTCACACGCGCGCGGCTGCGCGACCTGCCGTTCGTCGATTTGGGATGGTGGGCTGAGGGAAAGCATCTGGTCATTGCCGCAGGACCGGGAGCGGTCGAGACGGCGCTCAACACAGCCGCGGGAAAAGGCGCTGCTCTCGATGCCAGCCCGACCTGGAAGAAGTTCCGGGCGAAGGCCGGTTTTGACGTCGCGTTGACGGCTTGGATCGATCTGGCACAGGTTCGCAATCTCGCGGGAGGATTCCGCGTGGGAGGCGATGTCGCCAAACCGGCAACCGTCAACGACATCCTCGAGCCCTTGGGCCTGGCGAAGATCGGGACGGCGGCCATTCGCGTCGGTTTCAAAGATAAAGCGCTCTGGACCGAAACGACGATCGAAGCGCCTTCGCCGCGAACAGGCCTTCTGGCATTCGACACCAAGCCGCTCAAGCTCGAAGAGCTTCCTCCGCTTCCCGCGGGGACAGACGGATTTTACGCCAGTCGCATCAATTGGTCGTCGCTCGGGTTGGGACTTGTGCGAATCGGAGCCGACGTATCGCGACAAATCATCCCTCCTCAAGCGCCGCCGTTCGATGCCATGCTGGCCGGCATCCAGGCGCAACTGGGCGTTGATTTTCAAAAGGATCTCTTCGAGCCGTTGGGCGACATCATGGTGTTGTACGGCGACATGCGCCAGGGAGTTTTCGGACTGGGATCGGGATTGGCGATCTCCGTCGATGACGCCCGCACTTTACGAGCGACTTTCGATAAGCTTTTGGAGCGGCTGGCGGAGGGGGCCGGTCCCGATGTGCGCGTCGAATCGGTGAAGAAGTCGGGGCGCACCGTGCATTTTCTTGAGTTTCCAGGCGTTCCCATGATGGTCAATCCGGCATTGGCCGTGGACGACAAATGGCTGATCATCGGCCTGTACCCGCAAACAGTCGATGCGTTTTTGCGGCGCCTCGACGGAAAACTCGAGCGCTGGACAATGCCGGCCGACGCCAAGGCGGCATTGGCCGAATTGCCCGGCAAGTACACGTCGTTCACTTATTCGGACCCTCGCGAGGGAATTAGGACCGCGCTCAGTTTCGCGCCCATCATGGCTGCGGGGTTCGATGCCATGTGGGGCAGGCGGGCCATGCGTTTTGGCGGGCTGCCCGTGGAACGCGAGTCGCCGATCTCATCAGCCGATATGCCTCCGGCGGAGGTCGTCACCGGACCGCTGTTCCCAAATATCTCGGTTTGCACGCCGACGGACAATGAAATTCGCTGGATCAGCCGCACGTCGGTTCCCGCGATCCCATTTCTGGGCGGCGCGGGAATCGGAAACGCCAGCGTGACGGCCCCGGTTCTGGCGGCGCTGCTTCTACCCGCCGTGCAACAGGCGCGTGTGGCCGCGCGGCGAACGCAATCAAGCAACAATCTCAAACAGATCGGTCTGGCGCTGCATAATTTTCATGAATCGCATCAACATTTTCCCGCCGGAACGCACGAAAACGAAAAGCTGAAGCCTGAAAAGCGCCTGAGCTGGCAGGTCGATCTTTTGCCTTTCGTCGATCAGGCGCCCGTCTACAACCAGATTGATTTTGTCAAGGCCTGGGATGAGCCGCCGAACGAGGAGTTGCTGAAGCTGAGGATCACCGTCTTCCAGAATCCCGGTGGCGCGGATGATCCGCTCGCCAAATTCGGGATGACGCATTACGTCGGAATTGCCGGCCTCGGAAAAGACGGGCCGCTGCTGGATGTGGACGACAAGAAGGCCGGATTCTTCGGCTACAACCGCGTCACGCGGATCCATGACGTAACCGACGGCACGTCGTTCACGATTGCCGTTTCCGAGGCGAACAAAGACTTAGGGCCGTGGGGGGCGGGGGGTCTTGGCACGATTCGCAGCCTGACCAAAGAGCCCTACGTCAACGGCCCGGACGGACTGGGAGGGATTTTTCACGGAGGAATGCACGTGCTGATGGTCGATGGCAGCGTCCGCTTTATTTCCGAGAAAATCGACCCGAGAGTTCTTGAGGCGCTGAGCACGATCGCCGGGGAGGAGCCGATCGGCGATTTCTAACGACCGCGGGAAGAAGCCGCGAGCTGCTCTTGCGCGATTTCAATCGCCTTGAGCAGCACTTTGGCCTTGCTCAGCGTTTCCTGGTATTCGGAGCTGGCAACGCTGTCGGCGACGATGCCGGCGCCGGCCTGCATGTAGGCTTTCTTTCCCTGCATGACCAAAGTCCGCAGCGCGATGCAGGTGTCCATATTGCCTGTAAAATCAATATAGCCGATCGCGCCGGCGTAAGGCCCGCGGCGATGCGGTTCGAGTTCGTCGATGATCTGCATGGCGCGCACTTTGGGGGCGCCTGAAACCGTTCCCGCGGGAAGTCCCGCGCGCAGCGCATCGAGGGCCGACTTTCCTTCCACCAGCTTTCCGGTGGCGTTCGAGGTGATGTGCATCACATGGCTGTAACGCTCGACTTTCATCACGTCTGAAAGCTGCACGCTGCCGTATTTCGACACGCGCCCCAGGTCGTTGCGCGCCAAATCGACGAGCATGACGTGCTCGGCTCGCTCTTTCGGGTCGGCCAACAGCTCTTGCTCCAGCCGCCGATCTTCGTCGTCGCCGGCCCCGCGCCGGCGCGTTCCGGCCAGCGGACGAATTGTCACCGTTCCATCCTCGACGCGCACCATGATCTCGGGGGAACTGGCCACGAGATCGACCTTCGGCGTGCGCAACAGGACCATGAACGGGCTGGGATTGACGACGCGCAAGGCCCGATACACATCCAGCGGCCCGACCGCAGTCTCGATTTCCAGCCGCTGGCTGAGCACGACTTGAAAAATGTCGCCGGCACGAATGTATTCCTTGCATTCCTCGACCGCCGCCTCGAACCCGTCGCGCGAAAAATTCGACGTCCAATCGAGTGCGGGATCTCCTCGCAAATCGACGTCAGCCAGCTCCAGGTCGCTCGCGCCGTGCTGCAATCGGGCGCACGTTTCGTCGATCCGCCGGCAGGCCCTGTCGTACTCCGCCTTTAAGTCGCCTTGCCGCGGCCGGGCGTGCGCCACCACCAGAATCGTCTTATTGATCTGGTCGAAGATTACCATCCGATCGTAAAACGCGAACGAGAGATCGGGTAGTCCGCGGTCGTCGAAAGGGGCATTCGGCAGATGCTCGGTATAGCGAACGGCGTCGTAGCCGGCGTATCCCACCGCGCCGCCGCAGAATCGAGGCAAACCCGGCACGTGCCTGGTCC
>DATGKC010000334.1:0-13236 GCA_035294845.1 Planctomycetaceae bacterium
GTGAGAGCTGTAGAGCATCGAGTAGTTTTTATGCACCGAGGGGTTCGATTTCTCGCAGGCCAGCACCAGGCTTGGCAGCCTGGTCGAGCGGCCGTACGTTTGGGCCAGAAGCTGGTCGATGCTGGTGCCCGAACGGATTTCGCCTCCCGACGCCAACGGCGCGCCCGAGAGCAGGTTTCCGGTTTGCGAGCTGTGAATGTTTCCCTTGAGGGCCTCGGCGTTAAACAGGCCGCGGATGAAGAGCATCTTCTCGCGAAGATCGTTCAGCGGCGAAAGAACCTGGCCCAGTTCCATGCCTTTGCCTTCGCCCTTGGCCCACCATTCCTTGCTGTGATAGCCGTTGCCCGAGAAAAGCACCGCCAAGCGCACGGGCGCCTCGCTGGCGCGAACACCGCCGCGCGGCTCGTCTCCCCACACCGAGAGAGATTCCAGCCAGGGCAAAGCCATCGTGACGCCCAGCCCGCGCAACATCGTGCGCCGCGAAAACCTGTGAATTGACCTGTCATTGATCATGGGACAATCCAGTGCTCGAAGAGCGGTTCCACAAAACGGAAGTGTACCTTTTGCCGGTTCGCCTGGAAATGACGGATTCCGCAATCGATCATCCATCACTCCCCGCCGGATTACTGATCATCGGCCGCCTCGCGCCCGCGAATCTCGCGAAATGGCCGGCTGCGGACAATCGTCTCGATTGCCGCCGTGATCTTATATGAATTGGCCTTCAACTCATTCTCCATTTCATCCAGAAGAGGCTCGTCGGAAAGTTGCACCGCGCGGCCCAGGGCGTATCCGAGCAACTTGCGGCAGAATTGCCGCACGAACGCCTCGCGGCGCGCGGTGACCAGATACTTGCGCAGTCCCTCGAGACCGTCGAGTTGCGCCCCGTCGGGCGCTTTGGCGCGTGTATCAATCGGCCGGTCTCCCAGGTCTTTGTCGCGGCGGCGTCCGATCGCGTCGAAGCCCTCCAGCGCGAACCCGAAGGCGTCGATACGCTGATGGCAGATCGAGCACTTGGGATCGCTCGTGTGCTTTTCCACGAGTTGGCGCACGGTAAGCCCTTCGGTTGCGGTTTCGTCTTCGGGGAGCCGGGGCACTTCTTTGGGCGGACGCGGCAATCGCTCGCCCAGCAGCACTTCGCTGATCCAGTTCCCGCGCAAGATAGGGCTGGTGCGCGAGGCGCCCGATTGCTTGGCCAGCGTCGCCGCCTGCGCGAGAATTCCTCCGCGACCGTATGGCTTGACGCCTTCGACGCGACGCCATGCCGAAGATTGCGAGTCTTGGACGGCTGGCGCGCCAGGCGCCGCGGCCGGGCCGGACGGCAGGCCGTAATGCGCCGCCAGATTGTCGTTGACGAACGTGTGATCGGCATCGAGGATATCGACAACGGAGCCCGCGTTTTGGAACATGTCGGTGAAGAACTGAATCGACTCTTCATACATGTCGCCGCGCAGGCCGGCGAACGTCGGGAAATGTCGCTCGCTCTTTTCATCGAGCTGGTCGAAGTCGTGAATGTGCAGCCATTGGCAGGCAAATTCGGTCGCCAGACGACGCACGCGCGGGTCGCGCAGCATCCGCCGGGTTTGAGCGAGAAGTACGCCCTGGTCGCGAAGTCGTCCGGTCGAAGCGACCCGCAACAGGTCGTCATCCGGCTGCGACGACCAGAGGAAATAACTCAAGCGGCTGGCCAGCTCCCAATCGCTCACCGGACCGGCATTCGAGCCGGGTCCCGGCTTTTCAATTCGATACAGAAAGGCCGGCGCCACGAGAACCCGTGCGAGCGTCAATCGAATCGCCTCGTCGTGCGAAATATCCTGCGCGCGCAGGCGCGCATAAAGCTCGCGCACCTCGCTGATCTCGGCGGGCGCTAATGGGCGCCTGTACGCGCGAGTCGCAAAATCAAGGATGCTGTTCAGATGCGCCGGTTCGGAATCGAGAACGGCCTGCCGAAAAGCGGCGGCCCGCGCGTTGATCGGCTCGCGAAGCGGCTCGAATACTTTGGGGTCGGCGTCTTGGGTCGCATACTCCATCAATTGGGCGAAGGCGTCGACGAGCGTCAGCGCGTCCTGGCTGACATAGTGCAATTGGTCCCAAAGCCGATCGAGCTGCGACTTCTGCCGCTCATCGAGCATCAGCCGTGCCAGATGATCGTCCTCCCGATAGAACAAGGTGAGCGTCACGGCCTCGTCGACGGGGACGATGCGGGTATAGCACAGCGCGATGGGAAACAGGCGGCGGAATTCATCGAACGCCGATTCGAGTCGCTTTCGCGCGGCGCCCCCCTCATTTGCCACAATCGGCGTGCCGGGCTGAAACACGGGGGACGATGGCAGCGTGCCGGGGACCAACTGAAGTTGAGCGCTCCCCTCCGTCCCGGATCTTCCATCGAGCAAACCGGTCGTGACGAGCTCGCAACCGGCCACCAGGTCGGCGGGGAGACGAATTTCTACGACCGACGGAGCGCGCACATAAAGATTTGCCGGATCGACCGGCCCTTTCAGCGGATGCTTCCCGAAGAGCGCTGGATCGGGACCCCAATCGCCGGCTGCCGGCGCCGATTTTTCATCGGCGCGGTTTGCCGCTCGGGCGCCGAACAGCGGCCCGCCGAGCGAAGCAAGTTGCCGATACAATGCCGCGTCGGGGCTGTTCTTATCGGCGGGGGGGCCGAAGGTCAGCAGGCTTTGCACCTGCGCCGCCAGTTTCTGCTTTTCAGCCGCGACGCCGGTCGTCTGCCATTTCGCCAACAGCGACCCGGTGGGGATCACAGGGCCCAGTTCGCCGCCGTTGTCGCGCTCGGTATAAAAATGCCAGACATTTGCGTGGCCCAGGCGATCGGCGTGGGGATTCCCCGCATGAACGTCGTTCGATACGTCATCGGCGAGGTTCCATTTCGGCCCCCCCTCCCCTGCACCGGCGAGCGCCAGATCGACGGCCGTCAGGTCGCAGGCATGATGGCCGTCCCGCGGACCGATTAAGAGCGAGACCAGATCGCCCGGCTGCACCGCCAGTTTCTCGATCGGACCGGATTTGACCTCGGCATTGCCGTGCGCGATGCCGTTGGCCAGACGCTGGCGCGTGCCGCCGCGCCGCAATTCGAGCGACCACGTGACGCCGTTGCCGCATTCCGGATGGGCATGCGCGATTCGCGCCGACACGCTCACCACGCCCGAAATGGGACTGCGCCATCCAACCACGGCGCGCAAGGTTGGCGAGGGATGCACGGCGACTCCGTGCGGCTTCATGTTTCCGGGGATGCGCACGTGCTGATCGGACGAGTTCGCCACCAGCAGCGGCGTTTCGTTTGTGCCCCAACCATTGACGAAATCGTAACCCGAAACCTTCGACAGCTTGTCGGCGAAATGGCCTTCGATCGTCACCGGACCCTTCTCGCCGATGCCGAGATAACCGAGCCAGGCGCGCAGAGCATCGACTTCGACGCCATGCTTCTGTGCCAGGTCGGCCAGGTCGATCTTTCCGGAAGTGTCCAATGCCGAAACTTCGTCGGCAGCATTGAGATATTTGGCGGCATTCGCAAAAACCCGCTCGCGGCGGACGGCCAGGTCGCCGGCGACGCGGCGGACATCACGCAGCAAAAGATCCGGCCGCCCCGGCGCCACCAACCGCGGCTTCTCCCAGACTACGATGTCGTTTTCGCTCCCATCACCGGCGTCGCTGGCGACGAGCGAAAAAACGATTTCCCCGGATTCGGGCTCGGCAGGAATCTTGACCCGCAGGTCGCGACGCGCAACCAGCGGGTTGACCGGTTCCATCCAGGCCTTCGGTCCGCCGACCTTGCCGATATGCCCCACAGTCGCAAACTTCCAAAGTTCGTTTTGCCAGGATGAGACGAACGCAGCCAAAGACGCGGCGTCATCGGGCGTCGCCGCGCGCCAGCGAGCGCGAAGGCCGTCCAGAAGGGATGACGGTTTGGCATCGGTCAGAGTCTGCCAGAGCGTGCCGAGATAGCGGGCGTTGAGCCCGCGCGCTTGGGCGATTTTCTCGACGGCAGCGCCGCCGTTCGCGAGCGAATCGCGCTCGGCCAGCGTCGCGAGAAGGTATTTTTGCAGCGGCAACCGTCCCCCCTGGTTGGTCTCGGAAATGATTCCCTGCAAATTGACCTGGGTGCCCCCTGTTGCATCGGTGAAGCGGCCATAGAACTCGCGAATTTGAGCGAGGGTGTCGTCGGTCCAATCGCGTCGAGTCGCATGAGGGGAAAAGCGAATGCCGTCGGGGAACAGCACGGCATGTGCGGCGATCTCTTTGGCGGCATCCAAATACTTGGTGATGAGCGCCGGCGACATCACCAGCGCGTTGCCCGTGTTCGTGAAGCCTTCGCCGGCCGCCCCGTCCACGGGAAACTCGCGCGCCGGCTCCAGCGACGCAACGCCGGTCAGGTCGCGGATCGTATACGTGTACTCGGCATTGCTTAGCCTCCGGAGAACGACCCGCCCCGGATCGCCGGCCATGGCCCGCGCCTCGACCGTGAGATAGTCGCGCACCCATTGTTTGAGTCGCGTGCGCTCGGCTTCGCCCGGCTGGCGGGCCTTTTTGGGAGGCATCTGACCGCTTTCGAGCATCTCACGCACTTTTTGCCAGGTCTTGGGCTGGCTTCGCACGTCGGCAAGCGTCGCGAACGAAGCCAGATCGATGTCGGCCTCGGCCTGTTTGGCGGAGTGGCAATTGTGGCAGTACCGGGCGATGAGCGGCCGTATTTCGCCGGCGTACGTTTTCTCGAGGGCCTTGAAACTCGGCTCATCCGCCTGGGGCGCTCGGTGCGCCAGACACAGTAACGCCGCCACCACCCCGATTGCAACCCGCCTGGGCGCAACGCTGGCACACTTGACTGGATTCAACAGCGACCCCCGTGGATCTCGCTCGCGGACTGCGTTTTTGAACAACTTCGCCAGCGGCAATCATATCATGGGCTGTTGATATTTGCGAACTGCCGGTCCGCCGGTCTGATCTGAATCCCGGATTATCAAGCAAGACGAGAGCGCTACGGCGCTCGGGTCTCGACATTGCGCCGGGCCGTCCAAAACAGCGCGTTGACCAGCATTCGCCGAAACCCGGCTTGCTCGAATGTGTCGGGGGCGCCCAGCGAGGTATAAAAAATTCGCCCACCCTTGTACTCGCGAGTCCAGGCCAGGGCTTCGGCCGGCTCGTTCGGAATCGAGCCGGTGAGCAGCACGCGGATGTCTTTGGCGTGCCCCTGGTTCTTATAGAGCGCGTCGCCTGCCTTGGTCAGCTCGACGCCCGTGAGAATCGGATGCTTCTTCGCATCCTCGGCGTACGCGATTGTTGTCACCGGCCCGACCGGATGATGCCAATTGTAGTTCCCGCCGAGCACCTCATGATCGAAATCCAGCCAGGTCTGCACGGCGTGGCTGGCGGTGCGCACAGCGACGATCGGCCGTCCCGATGTGGCGTACTTCTTAAACCGTTCGAGCTGCTCGCCGGCAAGCTGCATTCGCTTGATAAAGATGAGTGCCACGTCGCAATCGTCGAGCCCTTCCAGGCCGGCGAGGTCGTCGTCCGCCTGGCGCACGGCCCAGGTGCAGCGGGCGTTGTATTTCTCTTCGAGATGCTTTTGGAATGCAGGGAGCGATTCTTCAGTCTTGTAAAGCGCGCATCCCGAGAGAATGCAAACCTTGAGAGGTTTGTCGCGCTCTCCCGCGCTCGCGTTGGCCAGGCACAAACCGGCGATCAAGGCGACTGCCGTCGAAACGGTGAAACGTCGGAAATATCGCATTTCAAGTCTCCTCACTGCGTTGATTGCGAACTGTGTTAAACGGCGAGTGTGCGTGGAATATTCATTTGATGAGGCATCAAATCATGTTCTAAGAAATTACTATCAACTCAGGCCCACATTGCAAGCCCGCGATACGGTCGCGGCGATGGCGCGAAAGGCGAAAGTCGCCGCGAGAGTCGTCGGCGATCGTCGGCGCCATTTGCCGTCGCTCTCGCGGGCGGCTAACATTCGAGGCGCCGCATCCGATCTATGTGCCGGCATTTTGAGTTCTGCTCCCTTCTTCCAACGAGCTTGCGATGAAACATCGAATTTTAATCGCACTCGACAGCATGGGCATCGACCCGCAGGGTCACCACGGCCACCTGGAACAGCTCGGCACGTCGCGCGGGCACCCCAAGTCGAAAGTCCCAACCTGGTATTTCGGCCCCGATGCGTCCGCCTGCGTCTCGCGGCTTGGGCGGCCGGAGGGAATCTTTCACGTGATGGCAGAGTCGTGAGGCGGCCTAGCGACGGCGGCGAACCTCGACCACCGATCCGAACGGCAGATTTGGCCACAGCGGGCCGACCGGCTCGACGTGCGCCGTGATAACCGTTTCGCCGCCTTGCGAATGGTCCCCAGGAATTGGCGAGGTCTGCGGCGGAATTTCTTCGACGCGCCCCCTTCCCTTCTTGCCGCCGGGAAAATTCAGCTCGACGACGGTCCCCGGCGCAAAATCGGAGATGCGCGGCGAAGGAATCTGCAGCAAAAGGTAGGGCTGCTCTTCGTCAAGAAGCTGGACGATGGCTTCGTGCGCGGCCACGTGGTCGCCGACTTCCTTTTGGAAAACGCCCACAAGGCCCGACGATTCGGCGAGAAGCGTCAGCTCGCACCTCTGGGCCTCGAGCCGGGCGAGTTCGCCCCGCGCGTTTTCGAGACGCTTGCGCGACATGTCGACGCCCATCGAACGGCTGATCTTGGCGGGCAGCTCGCGGTTGATGCGCTCCAGCTCTTCGATGTGCTGCGAGCAAAGCTCGATTTCCGAAAACGAGGAACGCGCTGCAGCGACGGCGGCGCCCCGCGCCATGTCTCCGCCGGCAGTCTGCTCGATCAGCGGCGAATCGCTGAAGGGGGAGGCCTCCCAATGCCGGCTGAGGCTTGCCTCGATTCCCGGGGGAGCCAGAAGCTGCTGACGCACGGCCTGCGCACCCTTCAACTTCGCGTCGAAGATGCGCTCATCGATATTTTTTCTCCGCCATTCGAGCTCGACTTCAAGCCGTGCCTCGTTCTGAGTCAGCTCGATCTCCAGCGATTCCACCTCGCGCTGTTTGGCCTCGATCCGCGCGTCGAAGGCAGGGTCCTTGAGCGCAACGAGCGGTTGACCGGCGGCCACCACGGCCCCCGAGGTCGCCAGAATCTCGGAAACCTGCGCATCGCGCGCCGAGGCCACGGTGCGCAGCCGTGCCTGCAAGAAACCTGAAAACGTCTCGTATTGCCATCGTTCCAGGCCAAAGGCGGCGGCCACGCCAGCCGCCAGGGCCATGATCGACAGCAGCAAGGCGCGCTTCGTATACGAGCCGCGAGACGCCTTGAGAATCGGATTCCCATCGGATGCCGCGACCGTTTCCGGCTGCATCGGTTCCAAGTCCATTCCTCCATGATGTGGGCTTGCCGCAAGTGTCTATCACCGCCTCTTCTTGGATCGGATGGAGTGGTGCGCCGAATGACGAGAAGCCGCACGGGCCGCGCAATCGGCACGGCCGGCACGCCAGGCTGGTGCGCCATGCGAATACCCGATTTCGAGCGACAGAGGCAATTCAAGCCGCCTCCGCAAGTTTACCGATCTGGTAAAGTATGCCGCCGCGCCGACGCCCTACCACGGAATCAACGTTTCAGGCCCCCGCCGGCCGGAACCCGACGATCCATCTGGAGTCCTTTCTTCGATATCTGGAAGTCGAAGCGGGCATGTCGCGCAACACGCGATTGGCCTACGGCTGCGACTTGCGTCAATTCTTTGAATGGTTTAACGGGCACGGGCCGCCTGCGCTCGGCGCCATCGATCTGAAACTGCTCACGAAATACCTCGAGCACCTTTATGCACGGGGCCTATCTCCGACGAGCGTGGCGCGCCACCTGGTGGCGATCAAAATGTTCTTTCGCTACCTGCTGCTGGAAGGAATTTTGCGCGAAAGCGTCGCCGATCTCATCAATTCGCCCAAGCTGTGGCAGCATCTTCCGCATGTCCTCAGTCCCGACATGGTGAACCGGCTGTTGTCGGCCCCGGAATCGGCAGATCGCTTCATGCTCCGCGATCGGGCACTTTTGGCGCTGCTCTACGCGACCGGTTGCCGGGCGTCGGAGGTCGTGAATTTGAGACTACGCGATGTGCATCTCGACGAATCGTATTGCCGCTGCATCGGCAAGGGAAATAAAGAACGGCTTGTCTCGCTCAACCCCGTCGCCTGTCGCGCCATTGAAGCCTATCTTTCGCACGAGCGGCCCCTGTTGGCGGGCCGGTCGGATGCCGAAGAGCTGCTGATCAGCAAGAGCGGCCGCGCGCTCACGCGAATCATGGTTTGGGCGCTCGTCAAGAAATATGCGCGGCGGATCGGGGCCAGCGACAAAGTGAGCCCGCACACGCTGCGGCACAGCTTTGCGACGCACATGTTGGCCGGGGGCGCCGAAATCCGCGCTTTGCAAGAGCTCTTGGGGCACGCGAGCATCGCCACGACGCAAATCTACACGCACGTCGAGCACACGCGGCTCAAAGCCGTCCATCGACGCTGCCATCCGCGCGGATAATCCAGCGCGCTTTGAGCCGGACCGCGATGCGAATTCGCAACACCACGAGCCATTTCGTCGCGGCGGAAAATTAGCGAATTCGGCCTGATCGTCGAGATTTGACCGGCGTCGATTCGTAAGGTACCTATTGAATCGCCGCCGTTATCTCTTCGCGGCCAAGAGCCGATCGCGCTCGATTCTCGATTCTTCCCGGAAAACACCCATGCTGGACGAGCATACGACAACGCTATTGCGCGATCTGACGGCGAGCTGGCATTCCGCCGCGCCCGTGACCGAGCGCCGCCGCGAGCACCGGATTTCCTGCGACTTCCCGGCGGTCTTCGTGCCGCTTGATGAAGAAGGCGAGCCGCTCGCCGATTCGGCAATGGATGTGCGCGTCAAGAATGTCTCGCGACATGGAATCGGCATCATGCATCCCCAGGCCATGACGCATCGGCTGGCGTTACTTGCGTTCGACACGGCGGCCAGCGAGCCGGTGCGGCTTCTGGTGCGCCTCAATTGGTGCCGGTTCAAACGAATCAACGTGCACGAAAGCGGCGGCCAGATCTTGAAAATACTGGCCCCGGGCGAAGGCGCCGCCGGTTCCTTCAAAGCGGATTTTCGCCAATGCGAACCGACTCGCTAAGGGCGGCTGCCGTCGGCAGATCAGACGAACATTTCCATCAGCGGCTCGCCCCAGGGAACCAGGACGTAAGGACGATTGACGGCGTCGCGAAATTCGAGCGTGTGCGGAATTCCCAGGGATTCATAGATTGTGGCGATGATGTCGGCGGGCGTCACGGGTTTGTCGGCCGGGTGAGCTCCCGTCTTGTCGCTGGCCCCGTATACGAATCCCGGTTTGATCCCCCCGCCCGCGAGCATCAGCCCATAGCAGAAATTCCAATGATCGCGCCCCGCGACGGCGTTGATCTTGGGAGTTCGGCCGAATTCGCCCATCACCACCACCAGCGTGCGATCGAGCATCCCGCGCTCGACGAGGTCGTTGAGCAGGCTGGAGACCGACGCGTCAAGCTGCGGCAAAAGCTCTTCTTTCAATCGCTTGAAATTCCCGCCGTGCGTGTCCCAGGTGGCGTTGGCATCCGGGGCCCAGGCGATGGAAACGACGCGGGTTCCCGCTTCAATCAGACGCCGCGCCAAGAGCACGCTTTGTCCGTAAATGTTGCGTCCGTACGCGTCGCGCACGTTGGCCGGTTCCTGCGCAAGCTGAAAAGCGCGCTGCGTCGCCGCCGAGCTCAATAGGCCAAACGCGCGCTCGCGGAAGCCATCCATGCCGCTTGACCCTCGCGAAGCGCGTTCGACGAAGTGCGCGTCGATCGATCCTTGCAGCGTTTTTCGCCGGGAGAGCCGCTCGACCCCCACATCCGGCTGCAACGCCAATTCGGGGATCGAAAAATCGGCGGAATTCGGGTCTTTGAGCACGAACAACGGGTCGTACGATTTTCCCAAGGCGCCGCCGAAGAATCCCGGCTGCGGAGGGCCGCCGCGGCCTTCTTGCGTGATGTAGGGGAGCGATACGAACGGCACGATCGGCTGCTGCGGAGGCCGCATGAGGCCCGTGATCGAGCCGATGGCCGGAAAATCGTTTGGACCGGTTCCGATCGCCACGGTCGTGTCGCCCCGATCGTGACCTGTCAGCGACGTATAAACGGCCGCCGCGTGCGCATTATTGACGCTGTGATGGGCCGAACGAATCAGTGCGCCGCGATGCATGTGCCCGGCCAGCCGCGGCAAATGCTCCGAAAACTGCACGCCGGCCAGCGATGTGGCGATCGGCTGGAATTCGCCCCGAATCTCGGCCGGCGCGTCGGGCTTCATGTCCCACATGTCGAGGTGACTGGGGCCCCCGTCGAGAAAGACGAGAATACAGGAGTCGGCTCGGGCCCGCGCACCCGATGCACTCCGCGCGGCGTCGGCCCAAAGCAGCTTGGGCAACGTCACTCCGGCCAGCCCCAGGCTCCCCGCCTTAAGCATTCGGCGGCGGCTAATCTGCAATGAGTCTGGAAGAATCAAGCGGGGTTCCTTGAATCGAACAACGTCGCACGCATCGCCACTTTGTTATGCATCATGCCATAGCTTGTCACTTCGGGCAAGGGCGCCATTCATGACTGGAGCGCGCCAGCGCGATTTGAATTCGAATGAAAGCACGCAAGCACCAGACTCGTGACCGTGGCCGCCTTGCCGTGCGCCTTCGCAGCGATCCATAGATTCTCACGTTTCGCTTTGCCGCCGCTGGGGCGCTCTGAACCCTGGCGTTGCAGAGGGCACCCATGTGCTTTGACCCCCGGCGAGCTGGCGAATCGAGGCGGCGGTGGGAGGCGCCGGCGCCCCCTCAGACCGCTGGGCGGGCGGTAATTTGGGTTTGATCTTATAGGCAAACTTGCGTTTTCGCTTGCGTGCCAGCCACTGCCAGGTCGATTTGGCGCGATTTTCCGGGGGCCGTTCACGCAGAAGCCACAATACCACGACGATGCCGACGATGACGCCGCCGGCGGTTGCCAGCGCGGATCCAGGATTCTGAGGATCGGCAACGATGGCCACAAAGGCGCAGGTCAGCGCGCCCGCCAGCACAACGAGACACGTGGCCAGCAACGCGACTGCCCTGTCTCCGCCGCGATTCTGCCTGAATGACATGCTTCCAGCTTATCGAATCAAGGCGCTGATGTCATTGTAGACGACCCAGACCATCAAACCGAGCACCAAGAATAGGCCCATCCAGGTAGCCGTAACGACGACCCTCTCGCTGGGCGGCTTTCCGCGAATCCCTTCCCAGCAGAGAAACGCAAAATGTCCGCCGTCCAGAACGGGGATCGGCAGGAAGTTGAGAACGGCCAGACTCACCGACAGGATTCCCAGGAACAAAATCAGATCGGGAATCCCCTGTTTGCTTGTCAGATAGGCCGCCTCGGCAATGCGAATCGGGCCTCCCAGGGCCTTGGGGGAAATCCGCCCCGAAAACAGCCCGTGAATCGTAAACCACATCTCGACAACCGAATCCCGCGTGCGGCGAAAACCCAGCGTTACCGCTTCACCGATATTTTCGGCCTTGCGGGTTCGGTACAAGGGCTGCGTCGCAAACCCGCGCATGGGCAGATACCAGCTCGGGTCGCTTTCAGAGTCGATTTCAACGGTCCGCTCTTTGTCTGCGCCCTGCGACTGGACCGTCAGTTTGATCTTGCGCTCGGGATTCGCCTGCATGTACCAGAAGGCCCAGGGCCAATTGCGCCTTCCGTTTGCGAATTCGAGCGTATAGGGCTCTTTGTCTTGACTTGCGGACGCTGATTTTCGTTCTCCTCCGTCGCTATCGACATCGACTGCGGCAAATTCAATTTTCTGGATGTTGTCGTCTTTCTTGATGCCGGCCCTGGCGGCAGGGCCATCCGGATCGACTTCGACGACGTGGTGCAGGACGTGAAACGCCACGCCGATGGCCGGAATCGACAGCGGACAATCTTCATCTTTGAGCGGAACGGGACGCTCGTTCCAACCCAGGCGATCGTCGGGGATCATAGAATACTCTTCGAGAACCGGGTTGCCGCTCGTCACTTCGCGCTTGACCCGCACGCGCACCTCCTGGCCGGCCAGCGCCGCGAAATAATCGGGCAGTTTCAGCGGATCGAGCTCGACGCCGATCGTCTTTTGCTCGGGAGCCAGGATATGCGTGATTTTGTCGCCGGGCTTGAGTTTGCCCTCGGCGGGCGAGCCTTTTTGAACCGCTTTGATCTGACCGATGTCCATGTGCAGACCGAGCGTGCGGAAATGATTGGGCCCGACGCTGATCTGTGTGAGCGGCGCGTCGGGCGCCGCCCCCTTGCGCCGCACGCCGATTTCCACCGTACGGGCGCGTCGGGCCGACAGCTTTTCTTGCATCTCGGCATAGTCTTTCAAGCGCTCGCCGTCGATTTCTTCGATCTCGTCGCCGGGAAGGAATGGCGGCGTCGCCTGCGAGGCCGACAAGCCGCGACTCGTCAATCTCTCCCCCTCGCTTTCCGGCTCGGGAAGCGTCAACGAGCGTTCGCCCTCGACAAAGATTGTGGGGACCAACTGCTTATCGAGCACGACGGGTTTGACGCTCGTCGCAAACGGTTTGCCGCGGCGAATTCCCTTGATTTCGATCTGGTCGTCGGCCTTCGAGAGCGCGACGGCCAGGCGAACGTCGGTAAAACTCAATTGCTGATCTTCGCGGCCGTCGATCCGCGTGATGGCATCGCCTGCGCGCAGCCCCGCCTCCCAGGCGGGCAGGCCGGGAACGACCTCGCCCACGACCGCCGGCTGAAACTGCACGCCCAGCATAAAGGCGATGATGAAGAACACCACCGCCGAAACCATGTTGTTGATCACGCCTGCCGAGATGATGGCGATGCGCTGCGGCACCGATTTGGCCATGTACGAGCGCGGGTCTTTTGCGATTCGCTCATCGACCATCTGGTTGGGATCGGCGTCGTCCTGGCCGAGCATTTTGACGTAGCCCCCGAATGGGATGGCCGACAGCGCGTACTCGGTTTCGCCGCGCGTCATCTTCCACAGGATCGGGCCGAACCCGATGCTGAAGCGTTCGACCTTGACGCCGCACCATTTGGCGACGGCGAAGTGCCCCAACTCATGAATGAAGATGACCAGCCCCAATCCCAGCGCCACAAGCAGCATGCTGGACATATTGGAAAGCGAAAAACTCAAGGCTAGGATTTCCACCGATAAATCTCCTCTCGGGCCC
>DATGKC010000335.1:0-4430 GCA_035294845.1 Planctomycetaceae bacterium
AAGCTGCACATCGAATGGAAGGCGCTTAAGGCCGCCGACTATGACGCCGGAATCTATATTCGTACCCTTCCCGAGGGCAAGCCGTTTCCAAAAATCGGCTATCAGATCAACCTGCTCGAGGGAAAAGAGGGCAACATCGGCAATCTGCCGGGAGCCGCCAGCTCGGGACTTATCCGGCGGGGAGAATGGAACGCCTTTGACGTGACGGTGGTCGGTGAAACCATGTCGCTCTCGATCAACGATAGGCCGGCCTACAAAGTTGGCGGACTCGAGCAAACCAGCGGATACGTCGGCTTGCAATGCGAAGTCCCCAAAGGAGGGCAATTCCAGTTTCGAAACATTCGCATCACAGAACTGGGATATCGCAGTCTCTTTAACGGAAAAGACCTGGCCGGCTGGGAAGGCGCCGGCGATTCGGCTGAAAAATGCTGGCGCGTCAACGAGGGAGTGCTTGAATGCACGGGCGCCATGGGGCCGTGGCTGCGGAGCAAAGACCAGTTCGGCGACTTCAATCTGCGCTTCGAGTATCAGGTTTCGCCCGAGGGCAACAGCGGCGTCTATGTGCGCGTGCCGGCCGACGGCAATCATCATCGCGAAAACGACCAGGCCGCTCCCGCCGGTTTTGAGGTCCAGATTCTCGATGATGCGGCGCCGAAATACAAAGACCTCAAGGACTACCAGTACAGCGGCTCGGTGTATGACATCGCGGGGGCGACTCGACACGTTTCGAAACCGGCCGGGCAGTGGAACACGCTGGAGATCAATGCTCGTGGAGTGCGGATTGCGGTGACGCACAATGGGATTGTCGTCGTCGATCTGAACGACGAGAGTTTTCCGCTCATCAAGCTGCGCCAGACGAAGGGATTTCTGGGCCTGCAGAATCACAGCACGCTCGTGAAGTTTCGCAATTTGCGCGTCGGCCCTCCCCTGCCCTCTTCCGGCCCCGATGCCTGAGCCCTTCCGCATTGCATTCATCGGCATCGATCATCCGCACGGCGCAGGATGGCGCGAATCGCTGGAAGTGCTGAAGGGCCAAGTCGAGGTGACGGCCCTTGTTCCCCGCTTCGGCGGCTCGACGTTCAGCCTGGAAGAGCGGCATGCGACCTTGCCGCGGTTTGAGACAGTCGAACGCCTTGTTCGCGACGGCCGCGAGCTATTCGAGGGAGCCATCGTCTGCGTTCCCAACGACGAGTCTCCGGATGCGATCGTCGCACTCGCACAAGCCGGCAAGCATGTGCTCGTTGAAAAACCTGGGGCTGCTTCGGCGGCCGAGGGATTCCGCATGGTCGAAGCTGTTCGCCAGGCCGGCGTCGCCTTTCAGAGCGGCTACGTGTGGCGCTATGACCCCGGAGCCAACCGGCTGCGCGAGATGGTGCGCGACGGCAGATTCGGCAAGTTGATCAGCGTCGAGATGAGCTTCGTCACGAGCGACGTTTCGCGCCGCGGACGCGAGCATTATTTATTCGATCGGCAAGTCAGCGGCCGCGGATTCTTCAATTGGCTCGCCTGCCATTGGATCGATCTTTTATTGTACATCACTGGAGAAGCGGTCGTCGGTGTGACAGCCCGCACCGGAACTTTTGGCGAGGCGCCGACCGACGTCGAGGATGGTGGGGCCGCGATCTTCGAATTGGCAAACGGGACGTTCGCGAGCTTTGTCGGAGGTTATTGGCTGCCGCGCTGGACGAGTGAAAGCCGCTGGACGATCCGCGGCAGTCAGCGCTGGGTGCACTGGGATCCGTTATGCGCGGGGACTTCAGGCCTGATCACCATTCATGGGCCGCAGCCGCAGTTCCAGGCGATGGAAGAATCGTTTTCGCTTCCGGCCGACAACACTCCGGGCTATGGAGGAGCACGGAGCGTGGCGCTCTTGGGCGATTGGATCGCCCAGGCCGGCGGCGTGGGCCCGGCATGCCGCAATTCACCCGAGTCGCTGTTTGCCGTGCTGGAGCTGCTTGAAAAGATTTATGAATCGTCGGCCAGCGGTCGGCGAATGGAGTGCCGCGTCCAAGTGGTGTGAATTGATTGCGAATCGGCCCGACCCGATGCGATCGAGGGACGGCGCACGCACATCAATGCCCGGCTGCCTTCACCTAGATTACACCGACTTTCGAATATCGATTCCAGCGAATGAGCGACGGAAGTCAGGGCGCAGCGCGATGAGGCAGCGCTCGGCGTGATGGCTCTTTGGCATCATGCGGGCGGCCGTCGAACGACTTGCCTGCCGCATCGAATTCGATCGGGCCTTTGCGCCAGCGGATCGGCCTTTGGAAGCGGCTGGGGATCAGCATCCATTCGGCCAGATTATTTTTGGCCAAGGCACGATAGCCCAGGTAGCTGGTCGTCAATCGCGGGTTGATTTCCACCACGACGGGGCGCTGCGGCGAGTCCTCCGGCACGATCAGATCGACTCCCACATAGCCCGAAAGCCCTGGCACACACCGGCAAGCCTCCAATGCCATGTCCCGATTGACGTTGCCATCGATTGCGGTCGCTGGCACTCGCCCTCCCAGGTAGCGAAACGTTCGATTGTCGCTCAGAATCTGCTCCGCGGGTGGGAAAACTTCTACCTCGGCGCGCGACGGCGAGAATATCATGGCCACAGACAAAGCTCGCCCGGGCACGAATCGCTGCCACACGAATTCTCGGCGCGGCGCCGCCTGCGCGAGATGGTCGCTCAGGCGTTCTAATTCTTCGGCTGAATCGACCAGCGATACGTCCTGCGAACCGGCGCCATCGCGGGGTTTCACCACCACGGGAAACGGAGTTGATCCATCGCGCCCAGGCACAGGAAACGCCGACGCAAGAATCAAGGGATTCGTCGCGATCGTCGGGATCCCCGCGCAGTGCAGGTGATCGGCAAGTTTCAGCTTGTCGGCGCAAAGGGCAACGGCCCGGACCCTGGGGCCGATTAACCGGATTCCGCATTCTTCGACGATTTCGCAGCGCTCTTTGAGGATTCCGTGGAACTCAGGCGCGATCACGAGCGTCGCATCGCACTCAGCGGCGAGTTTGCGGAATGTGTGCAGTTCGTCGGCCGGCGATTTGGTGATCACAACGAAGACGCCACGCACCGGAAACGGCCCCAAACGCGCGTCCCAAGTCGTCGCCACGCGAACTCCGGCAATGCGCGCGAAGTCTTCGACAACGGCGGCGAGCATCGAGCGCCCTTCTGTCGCGAGGGACCCGGCAACTTCGTTTTCGGGCCAGCCGCCGCCGCACACATATTCCGAGATGAAAACGCGCATGCGATGCTGAACCGTTGCAAGACGCGGGTGGGGCGGCCGATTTGCAGTCGTCTACAACTGAAGGTGCCGCACGGCTTCGGCCGGGGGCAGAATGTAGCTCACGTAGAACGGGCCGAACTCGGCGTAATTCGCCGAAGCTTCGTCGAACCGCATCGTGTACACGATCTCTTTGAGAAAGGCCGGCTCGCGCGCCCACAGCGTCACCCCCCATTCCCAATCGTCGAATCCCGTCGAGGCGGTAATCACCTGCGAAACGCGGCCCGCGAACTTCATCCCGCTTTTGCCGTGCTCGGTCATCATCTCCATGCGGCGGCTGAAGGGCTGCGTGTACCAATTGGCCAGCGGGTGCCTGATTTTGTTCATCGGGTAAAAGCAAAACACCGGCCACGGAGGAAAATCGGGAAACAGCCGCTGCTTGCGCATTACGACGTCGCGCTCTTCATAGGCCTTGAGCTTGGCGGCAAACGCCGGGCCGGCCGGATCGGTTCCTTCCGCCTTGAGTCGCTCGCCGTATTGCTCGAGGGTCGGCACATATTCGGAGACCTCGGTAATCGACACGAACGAATAGGCCGGTACGAGCGCCGCTCCCACAGGCGAGCTGCGGATGGATTGCCTAACCGAATCGACAACGAGTGGGTCGGGATCCATGACCAACAAAGCCAGATCGGCCTTATGCCCCGAGACGACCGATGTTTGCAGGCGAGCCGGCGATCCGGCGCGGGTAGGGTCGAGCAGCCGAATCAGCTCGGCCCTGCCGGCGGCCCGTTCATTTTCGGACAATTGCCCGAGGGCGGACTGGCAGACCCGGTAATAGAGATGCAGACAATGCCATCCGTCGCGCATGGCGGTCGTTGGTTCCGTCTGCGGTGCGGCCGCGTGAGCCGGGCGGTTCATTTGCTTTCTCCTTTGGCGGGATAACCGTTCCAGACCAGCGGTTTGGAAACTTTATTTTCTTTCCCCGCCTCCAGAGTGGCAAGAACCTCGCGAACCGAGGGATTGGCGGCGACCTCGCGCACGAGGCGCTGCAACGTCGCCGTCGTAATCGAATGGGAACCTTGCGCAGGCTCACCCTCGAGAAAGGCGCCTTTCTGGTCGAACACGCACCAAAAAATTGTGCGGGCGTGCTTCTTGACGGCGTCGCGAATCGTGGCGGCCTCCCCTCCCCTGCCCCGGTTCCCGTTC
>DATGKC010000336.1:0-2798 GCA_035294845.1 Planctomycetaceae bacterium
GAACGCGCTTAAGATGACGCGCGGAGTCTCTGCCGTTTGGAGCTTGGTTTTTTCGTGCGAAGGCGGCTTCACAGTCTCTTTCAATGTGTTTTGGCGGCGAGCGGATGAGTCGCGAACGCCATTGTCAGAGACAAGCTGCACAGTTTCAAGGGACGCCGCGATCAGCTAAGCTCACGTCGGCAGACGCCGGGGCAGCGCGAGGCCGAGAAATCAGCTTGTAGCATCCAATCTTACCGAGAGATCATCATGTCCGTTGAAATCGACATCGTCTATGAAGGTCAACTTCGATGCCGGGCTACGCACGGGCCTTCCAAGACTGTGCTGACCACCGATGCCCCGGTCGATAACCACGGGAAAGGGGAGAGTTTTTCTCCCACCGACCTGGTGGCGACGGCCCTCGGCACGTGCATGACCACGCTGATGGGCATCGTCGCCGAACGCAGTAAGCTTGATATCACCGGCACGCGGGTGCACGTCGTCAAAGAGATGGTCCAAGAGCCGGTGCGCCGCATCGGAACGCTGCGAGTGACGATTCGCGTCCCCGCCGAGAAAGGGGCGCGGCTCTCGGCCGAAGACCGCAAAAAACTCGAGACCGCCGCCTTGCACTGCCCCGTCCACAAGAGCCTGCACCCCGATATCCAGACGCCGATCGAGTTCGCCTACTCGTAGTCCGCCTGCGGATGAACCAACTTGCATGAAGTCGTGATTATCGGCGGAGGTTTTGGCGGCCTCTACGCGGCCCGGTCGTTGCGGAAGTCGGCCGTCCACGTGACGCTGGTCGATCGGCGGAACTATCACCTCTTTCAGCCTCTTCTCTATCAGATTGCGACGGGAGCGCTTTCGCCGGCCAACATCGCCACGCCGTTGCGGGCCTTGTTGCGCCGGCAGGCGAATGTGCAGGTGCTGATGGGCGAAGTGGTGGACGTCGATCCGGCTGCCCGGCGAGTGAAGCTTCGCGACGGCGAATTGGCGTATGACTCGTTGATCGTCGCTGCTGGCGCCACGCACAGTTATTTCGGCCATCCCGAATGGGAGGCCCTCGCTCCGGCGCTCAAAACGATCGAAGACGCCACGTCGATCCGCCGGAAAATTCTGCTGGCTTTCGAAATGGCCGAGCGCCTGCACGAGTCGGCAGAGACCTCGGAGTGGCTGACGTTCGTGATCGTCGGCGCCGGACCGACCGGCGTCGAATTGGCCGGCGCTGTCGCCGAGCTCGCGCACGAAACGCTCCGCCACGATTTCCGCACGATAGATCCCACGCGCGCCCGCATTCTTCTGATCGAAGCGGCCGATCGCGTGTTGCCTCCGTTCGACCCCCAATTGTCCGCGAAGGCCTTGGCCGCTTTGGAAAAAATGCGCGTCGAAGTGCGCACCGGAACAATGGTCACCGGCATCGAGACGGGGGCTGTGATTCTGAAACGCGGCGACCAGATCGAGCGAGTGCCGACTCGCGCCGTTCTCTGGTCGGCGGGAGTCCAGGCCTCGCCGCTCGCCACGCTTTTGGCTCAAAAGACGGGCGCGGCGCTCGATCGCGGCGGAAGGATTCATGTCGCTCCCGACCTCACAATTGCCGGCCATCCCGAGGTGTTCGTGATCGGTGACATGGCCTATTGTCCCGATCCGGCCGGAAAACCGCTCCCCGGTTTGGCCCCCGTGGCCATGCAGCAGGGGCGCTATGCCGCGCGAATGATCGATGCGCGCCTGGCCTGCAAGACCTCGCCGGCGTTCCGCTATCGGGACTTCGGCACGATGGCCACAATCGGCCGGATGAAGGCGGTTTGCGATCTGTTCGGCTGGCGCTATGCCGGCGCGTTGGCCTGGTTCACGTGGCTGTTCGTACACCTCATGCAGCTTGTGCAGTTTGAGAATCGGTTGCTCGTTCTGGTTCAGTGGGCCGGGCACTACATCACGCGCAACCGTTCGGCCCGACTCATCACGGGCGACCTGCAACAATCAAGCAAACCGAGTGAGCATTGAGCGCGCTCGCCGCCAACTTCGGCAAATGACGCTGAAGGCATACATTGGCGCGGGCTTTGTGGCCATGAGCTTTGATATCATCTCGTTAGTGAATGCTTCTTTAGGTGTCATTAAAACAGGCGGTGGAAGAAGATGCTGCCTCTTCTCGTCTTGCTCGCACAATTGGCCGGCGCGCCCGCGGCGCAAGATGTCGCGGATCGACAGAGGACCGACGCACTGGTTCGCGGGTTCGAGCGAACGCTCCGCGAGATGCGCGAAAGCAATTCGCGGACGGCTGCGACCAAACGCGGGCTCGTGGCCGATGTAGAAGTCTTCGCCAAAGCGGCACGGTGGGCGTTGCGGTATGAGACCGATGGGCGGCCGAGCGATCTGGCGCGCATCGAAAAAGCGCTCTCACGCTGTGTCGATCGGCTTCCAGAAATTTCCGCGGAGGTCGCGCCTTCGTGGGCCGCCAAGCGCGGACGTCTCGTCCGCGGGTATGTCTCGTCGGTTGATGGCTCAGTGCAGCCGTACGGTCTGGTCATCCCGAAGAATTACAACCCGGATAAGCCCATCCGGCTCGATGTCGTGCTGCACGGCAGCACGAAGCCGCAGGGAGCCAGCGAGCTCACGTTCATCGAGCGCTTCGACGACGGCGACAGCGATTCCAAGCTGCTCGTCGATCAGCCCTTTGTCGAGCTGCACCCTTTGGGCAGAGTTGAGAATTGCTATCGCTGGGCCGGCGAGACCGACGTCTTCGAGGCGATTGATGACGTGTGCCGCAAGTACAACATCGATCGCGACCGCATCGTCCTGCGCGGCATGTCGATGGGCGCCTCGGG
>DATGKC010000337.1:0-13276 GCA_035294845.1 Planctomycetaceae bacterium
GGTAGCGGTGCATCCCGTGGCAGATGAGCGGCTGCCCCTTCGACCAGACCGTGAGGTCGTTCATCGGATAGACGCGGCTCTGATGCGTCGCGCAGCCGAAATAGAAGCACGTTGCCTGAGGACCCCAATCGCTTCGCTCGAAGTGTTCGCCATAGGGCGTGACATCTCGCGCCAGCGGCAATCCAAGCGTAGACGGCGCAGCGCCCTTCACACGCGGGTCGCCGATCAATAGCCCGAATAAGAGCTGCCGCCCGACGCTGCCGGCGGCGTAGGGGTACTGCAATGTTTCGTCGAGCAACCAACGGGCGAGCTTCTTCCCCTTGTCGTCCGACCAAGACGTCGAACACATGAGAAATTCCATGAAGCTGCGGTCGTAGTCGAGCTCGCCCGAATAGGCGATCGTATGCAGCGACCAGATGGGAGTCGACGCTTTATAGGCGGGGTCGGTCTGGAATAAGACCCAGTAAGGATACTGGTTGAAGTACGCAAGATTCTGCAGCGCCTGATTGCTGCCGGCCGTCGCTGACTCCCAGAACGCCTTAGAGGCCCAGTTGGGCAAGACGCCCCAATAGTAGCCGAAGCCTTCGCGATTCCCTCCGCCGGCGAGGTTATTGCGAACGCAGTACCAGTTGAACAGATTCTCATCGGGCGGGTTTGAGGGCGCTTTCCACCAGTTGTTCACGTAATAGTCGGCGACGTAGTCTCTGCCGGGGTATTCCCCGGCGGTGGCTAATGCGGCCGTCATGCCAAACCCCGAGATGTTGTTGCTGCTGCACCACTGGTTGCTCGCCGGCTTATCGGTCGGCGCCCGCCTGTCCATCACCGATTGGAAGGCCCCGAGCAATTTGTTTCGCTGGTTGACGGTCAAAAAATTGTAGAGCCAGTCGTAACCACACGCGGCCGGGGCCATAGTATAAATCAGCGTGCCGTAGCCGCCGGTATAGATCGGCGTAGACATCAAGTCGGCGATGGCTTGCGCACGGTATTGAAGAGCGGTCTTTTTCCAGGGAATTCCCGGTGGCAACACCCCGAATGTGCCGGCATAGCGCACGAGAAACGCGCCGCACAAAAGGCGGTCGCCCGTCGCGTCGGGCCCGCCATCGACCGTGGCCTGCACCTGCCGCAAGATCAGCTTGCCGTCGGGGCTTCCCGCCTTGCTGGGAACGGTCGTGAAATCAAGCAGCCGCGGATGCGTCGAGACGAGCGTGTAGCTCCCGATCGGAGGAACAGGGGCCGGCTGGGGCGGCGGCACATTCATGGGAGACGGGGCTGCATTGCTCGACACGTATTCGAAGGCGCCCATCGTGGGTGTCGTCGTCGAGCGCAGAACGCCATCCTTGTCGGTGCTGATCGCCGAATACCATTGCGGAACCGTATTCGCCGGAGCAGGCTTTCCCAATATGCCGCTTGACGTCGTGGGGTGCAGCGTCGTCGCATCGATGCTCGTTACCGGCGGAATGACGTTTTGCGGGGAAGGGGCTTCGACGGGCAGACTGCTCGAACCAACGAACAGATTTTCGGCGACGATCCAACCTGCGCCCCAGGGACCGTTGCTGGGCGCCCCTTGAAAGGGCGTGGAGCATTTGGCGAAAGTCGTGAAGACCAGGTGCAGATTCCGCAGGTCGTTTTCGTACCGTACAGCTCGAACACAATTGCGTATCGTGCAATTAAAACAGGTCGTCAAGGCTCCGCTGTCGTTCGCGCTTCCTTGCAGCCTGAGTGCCAGGGCCGAATCGCTGACGTCGCAAGAATCAATGACCACATCGATTTTGTCCCTGAGCATCAGCGCAGCCGCATCTTGTTCGAAGCTGGAATTGATCCCATGAAATGAAGACCCCTTGAGAGTCAGCCGCCCGCGGCTAGCCGTCGCGTGACTGGCAAAGACGGCATTTCGGACAGCGCACGCTCCCTTTTTGAAGCCCCCGACATCCGCTTCGAGCGGCAGATCGTAAAAATTGCACTGGTCGATCATCACGTCCGACCAAGCGCCCTGAGTGCCGCTGAACGCACATCCGCTGACCTGATGAATCTGGCACTGCCGAATGGTCAGTCGTTGCGAGTCGTTGGTGGCGATTCCGTTGGCCGCGAGACGGCCTCCGTAATTGTCGTCCCACCACAAGATGTGGTGAATATGGCACGTGTCGATTTTGCAATCCGGCCCATTGACGTCGATCGCATCATCGGCGAAGTTCCGAATTTCGCAGTTGGAGATCGTCAAGTGGTCGCCGGCCGAGCTGCCGATGATGGCCCGCGCGTCGGAAATGAATTGGCCATCCAGGATCAGACCATCGATTCGCACGCTGTCTCCGAACACGCGAAACATGACTCCGGTCGAGGGGCCGCAGTTCAGCACCGGCTGCGTCGCGGAATACGCAAGAATCGAGACCGAGTTGTTGTCGATGTCGAGACTGCTGGAAACTGTGTACGTCCCGGGCAGAATGTAGATGGCGCCGAGGTCCTGGAGCACGGCGACGGCGGCGCCCAGCGTTTGCAGCGGTTGCTGGAGCGTGCCCGGGTTCGAATCTGATCCGTTGGTCGCCACGTAGAGCTTTTGCGGATCCGATGCGGCCGCCGGCCTTTCGGCAAGCCAGGCCGATACGCAAAAAACGGCCGGCAAAATCCAGGCGCAAAATTTCCTTGCCGCATTCATGAGCGTGCGTCTCCTTGTCGCGCCGCAAGGCCGCGCGCCATAGTCGCGCAGACGGCGATCGGCGCCGCGCATACGGGAAATCGAGCAACAACCCGTTACCGGGGAACGGCAGGCCCGCATCCAAATTGTCCAGCGGCAAAAAGCCGCAATCGCAATGGCCCGCACTTCGACCCGCCGGTTCCGGCCATGCCGGAACCAAAATTAATCGCCTGACCGCGATCAAATTCGCAACGCGGATGGTAGCGACATTGGCTGTCGAGTCAAGACTGACGCAATCGCATTGTATCCCGATCCGTTACTTCACGGTGGAGGGCAGACCATTTCCATTTCCGGTGAAGCGTTCTCGCCCGCCGACGCAAACGCAAGTATTGCTTTCGCCGACGCTTCCGGCGCCGCTTGCAGGACGAGATGAGGCGCCGGCAGGGCGACGACTTGAAGCGACGGCCTCTCGCGCAACAGCGATTTGACGATGTGCTTCCCGACGACCCGATCTTGCTTCCCGCGGATGTAAAGCACCGGAAACGCGCACGCCTTGAACTCCGCCAGGACGTCGACAGAAAGGATGGCGCGAGCCCGCGCGGCCAGCACTTCCGGACGCACGGTCGAATTGGCTTTCGACAATAGATCACGCAGCTCACGCGTGTCATAACGGCCCAGCAGCGCCTTGATCTGCACAATGCGCGGCACGCTGCGAAAGAGAGCAGGCTGCACGCACTTCTGTGCGAATCGCGGAAGCCACGGAATCGGGTTGGTTGCGAACGAGGCGCAGAGAATGATGCCTCGCAGTCCAGCAGGGGCTTCGGCGGCCAGCATCAGCGCCAGCGGACCTGAAAACGATTCGCCAAGCAGGACGAACGGGGTCGCAGATGGAAGTTCGGCGCGCACCCGCGCGAGCAGTTCAAAGTACCCGAGAGGCTCGTCGGTCGAATACCGCACCACCTTCGACTCGATCGAATTCCCGAGCGCGCGAAGCAGAGGCGCGAAGAGTTCTCCCGTTCCATCCATGCCGGGTAGGAGAATCAACTTTACCATTGTATGGACACTATTCGCGCACCCACCACTTTATAATCCCGCCGCCGGATTGAGCGTCCGACGTCGCTCTCCGAAACTACTGATACAATCGGCGGGCACAATCAATGACTTAAAGCCAGGACCGCATAGGCCGTCGCCGCATCCGACATGAAACGACCAACGTGAGTCGCCAGGTCCCGCTGTTTGTTGACCGAACTTCCGCGCCATTCCCCCGTCGGACTCTGATTCTCCCGCAGCCAGCTCAGCCCGTTGGCGATTCCCCGATCATTTTTTGAAACGCCCGCGGTTTGAAGCACGTGCAGCACAAGCCCCGTGGCATAGCCGTCGGACGTCTCATCCTGAGGCGTGCCATCGCCGCGCGAGAAAACACCCAGCGCCGCGAGCCTCCAGCCACCGTCGGCTTGCTGTGTTTTCAGCAGGTCCGCAATGACAACCGTCTGTTCGTCGAGTGTCAAGAGGCCGTCCAGCGCGCGGGCGGCCCACAACAGCCACGCGCGGTTGAACAAATTTTGTCCGGCGAGGTGATCTTTGAGATAGCCGCGCAGCAGCGTCACCTTCTGGCGGATTTCCGCGTCAGAGCCGGGCGTGTAATAACCGGGAGCCGTCCCCACGGCAATCGCGGCCATCGCCGCGCCGAAATACCTGGCGTCCTCCGCCTCCCAAGGCTCCAGTTGAAAATTGAGCCAGTCCCATGACCCCTGATGAGCTCCTTCCGACACCTGGGTCCGCCAAAGGTTGGCGAAGGCTCGCCTTGCCGAGTCGCTCGGCCGCTCTCGTCCTGCGTTGCGGTCATCGAACGCGAGGATCATGGCGTTCATAACCGCTTCGGTCCCCCACGACTCTTTTTTCTTCTGCTCGTCGGAGTCGTAGAGCAGCCGAAACTTCGGCGAGTCGAGCTCGTCCCAGTGTTCGACACGTATCTTTGTCTGCTCGATGAACCTCGCTTCGTAAACCGTCGGTTGGGTCGCGCCATTCGACTTTCGCAGGACGGGCCTGGCCAGGGCATAGGGACCGGCAGTGTGGCACGAGATGCAGGCACTTTTCGTTTCGGCCTCGCCACGGCCGGCGCCGGAAAATTCGAACCAGGTTTTCGCCCGCTCATCCAGGTATTGGGCGGCCCGATGTTGATTCCATGCTTGCTCGCCCGCGGGCGGTTTGTCGTCGGCCGAAGCGATGCCGCCCGTGCCGCGCGCGGCCAGCCCGACCACCAGCAACCATCCGCCGAACGAGGTGAGGCGCATTATGGAGCTCCGGCATATGTCATTGGTTCACCAGCAGGCTCGGAAAACTCTCTGCAAACGGGCGATCGCCGTCTTTGATAGTCTACAGCGGACAGACGCAGGAATGAAACCCAATCCGATTCACTGTACGCAACTATTCGCTCGGCACGCGAAGTGCTCAATATTGCGTGTGCTGACCAGAGGCAGCCGGATCAATGGTTTGTTGCACTACTAAAAGTTTGTTTCTTTGCGTGCCGCGAAGATTTTCGAGCCGGTGAATGGAAAAGAAGAACCGCGGATTTCGCGGATACGCGCGGATAAACACGACGAGGGTCAATTTGCACATCCGCGCGTATCCGCGAAATCCGCGGTCATTTTCTTTTTGATTGGTTTGGTTGCGGCCTTCGGCCGCGCTGGGTTCTTTTGGGAAAGGAGAGCAGCCATGTGGATTCGAACGTGGGCAATGGCGTTTGCCGTGTTGATCTCTGTGGCGACGTTGGTGATGCGGGCTCAGGTCGTCGAGGAGGACGATACCGAAATCCTCAAGCCAATCGCCGAAACCAACGAGCCGGCGAATCGTCCCGACCTCGTCCAGGCTGCAAAACAGATCGTCGAGCAGACAAATCAATTTCGCGAGCACGAAAAGCTGGGGAGAATCGCAACCAATCCTTCGCTGGAGCGATCTGCACAGTTTTTTGCCGATTTTATGGCGCGCACAAGCCACTACGGCCATAAGGCCAATGGCGCGACGCCGGCCGACCGAGCGAAGAAATTCGGCTATGAGTACTGCATCGTTGCCGAAAATATCGCCTACGCCTACAGCTCGAAGGGTTTCACGACCGAAGAGCTGGAAAACGAATTCGTTGATGGGTGGAAGGCCTCGCCAGGACACCGTAAAAACATGCTCGATCCCGATGTCACCGACATCGGCGTGGCGGTCGCCCAAGGCCCTGAGAACGGTTACATCTTCGCGGTGCAGATGTTCGGACGCCCGAAGTCGAAGGCCCTGGAGTTCTCGATCACGAACGAATCTCCCGACACGGCCGAATACAAAATGGGCGACCGAACGCTCACCCTTGCGCCCAGGCACACGCGCACGCATCAAGTCTGCCGGCCGCGCGACCTGGAGTTCCGCTGGCCTGATGCCGAGGGAGAAGGGCGAATCGTTCAGCCGCATGACGGCGACCACTTCGTCGTGACAAAAAACGGGGAGACTTTGGAGCTGCGCAGAGAATAGCGGACGCGAATTCCGCGCTTGCTTATTTGGGGACACGCTAGATCCCCATTTGGCTTAATCCATCGACCAGCCGGGTAATGATTCCGGCAAGAGTGGGATGCGAGCCCTCGAACTCTTGCACCGATTCTTTCAGGCGATCGACCTGCGAGGGCCGCACTTTTGGCGCAGATTCATTTTCGCGCAGCACCGCGCGAATTTCCCGCACGGCGTCCTGGAGCACGCGCCGCGCCTCATCGTCGACGGTGTCCAAAGCGCGCAGCTCTTTCTCCAATTCCGACACGGTGGCTCGTAGTTTTTCGATCTGCATGGTCAATGCCCGACTGCGACTTTTTCGGATGGCAAAATCCTGTAGCTGTTGCGGAAAGCCTTCAACATGCTCGCCGCGTCCTCGAGCCTCCGATGTTAAATCTCATACCACAGTCGAGACGATGCGGTCAACATTGTGCGAACTCGCCGAGACCCGCTGCAACGGTCGGGTGGCCCGGCCGGGTGCGAAGCACCGGCCGGGTCGCGTCAGCGACAAGAGGCGGCGCCATGCGGGTGCAATTGTAAATACTCGAACAGCGCGAACCACCCGGTCAAATCGCGCAGTCTGAAGGCTGAACGCCAACGGCCGGCTCGCTCTCGCGAAATTGAATTGATTTTTAGCTCGCCGGCGACCAAGCTGATATCGGTCTCGCGAAATCAATCTGCCGAAATCATCGAGAGCGCCGGCATGCCGCTCAACTTGCGATGCGAATGCGGGAAAGATTTGCTGGTTAAGTCAGATCTGATCGGCAGGCAAATCAAGTGCCCGGAGTGCGTTCGCATCTTTGCCGTCCCATCGACTGCGAAAGAAGGGCCGGAAGACGCAGATTCCGCCAGGGTCGAGGTGCCTTACATCGCTCGTGTGCAGACATTCAGATCGGAGCCATCGTCTCGACACGCGGCAGTCGATTTTTGGGCCAACAGCGGCAAGATTGTCGCCGTTGCCCACGACAAACTGTACGAAGTGGCGGAAAATTCGAAGGCCATTCAAAGGGTCGCCGAATCGCTGAAAGCGGGATTGCCCGCCGGCCAGGCGCTGGCGAAGCATGAATATGCAATCCGACTCAACCAGATCTGCAAAGTCGAAACCAATCTCCACAATTGCTTCATCACGGTCTCGTGGAAAGCCGAGCCGACCAAAAATAAAGATGAGGATGAGACCGATACCCTCATTTTTTGCCCCGACAGAGAGAGCCGCGACGAGATTGTCCAAACGCTCTTCGAACGGCTTGGAACAAGTTGGGTTCGCACCGTGCGGCAGAAAACTTTGTTGCAGGGGATTCTGGGACCCCTTGCGCTCATCGCCGTATGCGCCCTGCTCACCGTGAGCCTGGCGATCGCCGCTGACTGGCTTGCCAATGCAGATCTTCAGTTGCGCGGTGGCGGGCGATGGAGACTGATCGCCCGACTCGTGGTGTGGATTTTAACGGGTCTTGGCCCGCGTGGCGTCAGCCTATTGGGGGCGCTGTTTGTTCTCTTCGGCGTCGTTTGGTTTGTTATGCGTGTCCGCAAGCCCCCGCGGATGCTCACGTTGACCCCTGAGCCCAAGGGCGCGCCCCTGATCGGTTCCTCCGACAGATTTGCGAAAGACGAAGCCGATCCCGCCGACATCTTCATTTCCGATGAGCCGCGACGACGAATCAAGCCGCTTCCCTTGAACGCCGAAATTCGCCTGGAATACAAGAGGCGCATGCGTCGGCAAGTGATTGTGCCCGTCGTCGGCATCGCGATGGGGGTCATCCTTTATTTGATCGCTGGGCCCGATTGGGCAAAAGGCGCCGTCCTGCTCATTGGCCTCCCGTTGTTGGGATTCACTTTCTGGAATTGGCGATGCCCGGCATGCAATGGCTATCTGGGAAAAGGAACGAGCCATCGCTTCTGCCCGAAGTGCGGCGTGCAATTGAAGGATTGATTGTGGAATCATGCGATAGCAATCTGGTAGTACGACACTTTGATCTCGACGGCACGTGACTGCCTGAACCTTGGCGGCGCTGCGGCAATGCGGGTATGATCCAACCATCGCGGTCAAAATCGGTCGAAAGCCAGACCGCGACGAGGTAGTAAACGCGGTGGTGGATCCAACTCGCCCCCTGATGGCCCGTTGATCAATCGGCTATGTTGCGAATCCTGGGCGGTCCGAAACAGCTTTGTAACGGCCTCACTCGCCGCGACTTGCTCACGGTCGGTGGGCTGGGGCTGTTCGGGTTGAATTTTCCGCTGCTCGGCGTGAACCGCGCGAACGCTTCTGAGTCGAATCCGTCCCCGGATGGCGCGCTTCCGGGCTTTGGCCGCGCAAAAAACGTCATTCTCCTCTACCTCTTCGGCGGTCCCAGCCACCTCGAAATGTTCGACATGAAGCCGCAGGCGCCGCTCGAAGTGCGCGGCGACTTGATGCCGATATCTTCTGCGCTTCCGGGTTGCGATGTGTGCGAACACTTGCCGCGCGTGGCACAGGTCATGGATCGCGTGACGGTCGTCCGCTCGCTCTCGCATCCGTGGAACTTTCATGGAATGCAATACGCGACAACCGGGCTGCCCGTCGGCAGCATTCCGGTCGAAGAGACACAGCAGCACGTCCAGCACCAGCCATTTCTGGGTTCGGTGCTGCACCACGTCCGTCATGCCGCGCAAGGCCCCAAGCCTCAGGGCTCGGTCCCCGACAACATCATTCTGCCGTTTCCGCTCAGCAGCCGCAGGCCCGCCACTCTGTATGCCCGGCCGCATGGCGCGTACCTGGGGACGGCTTATGACCCGATCTGGACCGAATTCCGCGGGACCGCCACACGCAGCATGGTGCGCCGCTCGACCGGGCCGGCGACGGAGATCTGGGATCCTTATCTCGGCGTGCAGTCGGACTGCCGGTTCCTCATCGTCCCCGAGGCCGAAATGCCCGATGGGCTCACTATCGACCGTCTCGACCGGCGCCGGTCACTGCTCTCGCAACTTGAATTCGCGCGTGCCCGTTTCGATCGATTTGCCGCGCGGGGCGTGATGGATCAAAAGCGCGACCTGGCGTTTTCGCTGCTCGACTCGCGGGCCATCCGGCAGGCGTTCGAATTGGAACACGAACCGGCCAAAGTTCGCGACGCCTACGGCATGACGCTCTTCGGCCAAGCGACGCTGCAGGCGCGGCGTCTCGTCGAGGCAGGTTGCCGGTTCGTGACCGTCGTTTGGGACGAATTCGGCCAGTTGAACGCGGGTTGGGACACTCACGTCGATCATTACAACCGGCTCAAGCTCGATCTGCTTCCCGGACTTGACCTGGCATTCCCGGCTTTGCTTCTCGACCTGGAACAACGCGGCCTGCTCGACGATACGCTGGTGCTGGTGATGAACGAAATGGGGCGCACGCCGCGGTTCGAGGGCGAGGGGCGCGGCCACTGGGGACGGGCCTACTCGAATTTTTTTGCCGGTGCCGGCGTCAAACGCGGAAACGTGATCGGCAAGACGGATGCGATCGGCGCGTCGGTCGTCGACCGCCCGCTGACGGCCAAAGACATCCTGGCGACAATTTACCACTTGATCGGAATCAATCCGGAAATGGCTCTCATCGACCGGCTCAATCGCCCGGTACCGCTTGTTCACGACGGCAAAGTGGTGCCTGAGATGTTGGCCTGATTCAGCCAGCCGGAGCAGCCAGGGCGGGTTGGCGCCGCCATCTGACAGCGGAAACCGACAGCGGATCAACTCGCGCGGCAGAGCGGCGAAGGCCTCGCTGTCGGCCAATTCGATCACGGCCTCGACGCCCGCGGCTATGAGCGACTGGAAATCGCGCAAATCTCCTGCGTGACCAACCCACAGCAACCGATCGACAACCTGCCGCATGACGGTACCCCTTCCCTGATGATAGAGCTCGCGGGCAGCGCGCCGCCAATCACTCATTGCCCGCCGCGTGCGGCAGAGGCTGCCCTTTGGTCTCGGGGAGAAAGAGTACGACCACGATTCCAGGAATGAAAACGAGGCCCAGCCACGAGAGGGCGACCCGCAGGTCCATGCCCGGCTGCGACTTCAGCCATCCCGAAACGACGAGCATCGTGGCCGCAACAAGTCGTCCGCCGTTAAAGCAGAACCCGGTTCCCGTGGCCCGCAGGTGCGTAGGAAACAATTCTGGAAAATAAACGGCGAAGCCCGCGTGCATGCCCAGCGTCAAAAATCCAAAGATCGGCAATAGCATCAAAAGCTCATGATAGTTGCCGGGGACGAAGCAAATGATCGGCACGAACAGAAGGGCGGCAATTTGAAACAATAGAAAAGCCCGGCGCCGGCCCAGCCTGACGCACAACGGGCCGAACGCCAGAAGTCCCGCGCCTCCGCCGGCCGTTTCCACGATGCCGTAGGCGAATTTTGACTCTTGCTCGGCCCGCGCTTGCGGGGCCCCGTCACGCAAGAGCGCGTCCATTGCCAAATCCTGGCCCGCCACGGTAAGTCCCCAGAAGCTTCCCAATCCGACCGCCGCCAAGGCCATTCCCAACAGCGCCCGTGCGCACCAGCGGCGATCGAACAACAACTCCCGGAATGAGCCGGGCTGAATTGGGCCGGAGCGTGCCATCTCGTGTGCGCCTTCGAGCCAAGTTTTCGGTTCCTCGACGCGCGCACGAATCCAGAGAACCAGAAGCGCCGGAAGCACGCCGATCAAATATGCATATCGCCATTCAGCGCCAACGGCCATTCCCGCCAGCGCCGCCAGCCAGGTCCCCAGAACGCTGGTCGCGTGAAAGATGCCGGAAGCCTGTGCCCGCGCCCTGGGCGGAAAGACCTCGGCCACCATCGCCGCCGCGACGGCCCATTCCCCTCCCACTCCCGTCGCCACGAAAAACCGCAACGCGCCGACTTCCCACAGCGACCGCGCAAAACAGGTGAGGCCCGATCCAAGGGAATAGACGAGAATCGTAACGATCATCGTGGGCCTGCGGCCCCAACGGTCGGCCAGCGAGCCGAACAATAAGCCCCCCACCGTTCCACCGGCAAGAAACACGCCCAAAAACAAATCGCTGTAGAGCTTGATCGTTGTGTCCGAGCCGGCGTTGCCAAGGAATTCGGCCAAGAGTTGCTTCCGCGTGATATTGAAAATCTGCCCCTCGTAGACGTCAAACACCCAGCCGGCCGAAGCGACTGCATGAACGAGCCACTGCTGCCGCGTGATTCCGCGGTACCAGGCGGGTGCTTTTTCGTCAGTCGGCCGAAGGGACATCTGGAGTGAAGAGGGTGAGGAATCGTCGTATGTAGCCCGCGCGCGGCGTATTTCGCACGCATTTTGCCGCATCGTAGCGGTGGGCATTCGATCGTGCCACCTGATCGTCGCAGGCGTGCTCCTCGTCACGCTGAGACGAACAAACTGCCGTTGTCCGCTTTGCCGATCTTCTCTAGACTCCCGCACAATCTTTCCCATTGCGCGCAGATTGAGAGGCAAGGATGCCGCGTGAGTTGCGACAAGGTCTGCTGTTGATCGCCGTGGCGTCCGTCGTGTTTCTGACCGGCTTGGGCGGAACTCGCCTTTGGGACGACGACGAGACGTACTTCGCGCAAGTTTCGCGCGAGATGTTCGATCGCGGCGACCTGGTTGTTCCGTGGTTCAACCAGGCTCTGTTCAGCCACAAACCGCCATTCATGTACTGGATGATGATGGCGGCGTACCAGGTATTGGGCGTGACGGAATTCGCGGCGCGGCTGCCGTCGGCCATCTTTGGAACGGCAACCGTTCTCTTGGTGTGGAGGCTCGGGCGAATCCTGTATTCGCCCGGCGCTGGGTTCTGGGCCGGCATCGTGCTATCCACAAGCCTCAACTTTGTCGTCATTTCCCGCGCGGCGACGTGCGATGCCGAGCTGGCTTTTTTTTGCACGCTGTCTCTTTATTTCTTCGCTTGCGGCACGACGGCGAACGATAAGAGCGATGCGCGCGGCCGGGCTGGGCTTCAAACCTGGGGCGATAATCGCGACCTTCAGCCCGCCTGGCGAACCTATATGTTGGTTTACGCATCGATGGGAATGGCGATGCTTGTCAAAGGACCGATTGGCGTCGTGTTGCCGGCAGGCGTTTTGGGCGTGTTCCAATTGTGGAAACGATCGCCGGGCCGTCTCTCTGAGCGTGTCGTTGCAACCGGATTCGTGTCGTGGACAATCGCCCTGTTTCAGCGGACGCTCGCGCTGCTTTCGCCGTCGCACGTGGTGCGCACAATCTGGAGCATGCGGCCATTAACGGCCCTCGCGACGATTCTGCTCGTGGCCGGGCCCTGGTTCGCCGCGGTGGCGTTCAAAACCAACGGCGAGTTCCTATCCAGCTTTTTTGGCATTCATCATTTCCATCGGTTCACGGCAACGATGGACAACCACGGAGGACCGCCGGGCTACTATCTCTTGGCCATCTGCGTCGGGTTCTTTCCCTGGATCATCTTTTTCGGCCCGAGTGCGAGTGCCGTCTGGCGGCGAATCGGCGAACGTCATGCGTGGCTGCCGGCCGACGTGCTCGTTTGCGCGTGGACCGTGGTTTGGATCATGTTCTTTTCATTGGCAACCACCAAGTTTCCTCATTACGTCGTTCCCGCCTATCCGGCGCTCGCGCTTTTGACCGGTCGTTTTGTCGATCGTTGGAGCCGCGACGCCGATGTCTACGGGAGACTCGCCCGCAACGCAGCCTGGCTGACCCTGGCGGCCGCGGGAATAGGAATCATGATCGTCGTTCCGCTCGTCGCGAAAATCTATTTGTCCGGTGATGAGTTCCTGGGAATGGTAGGCCTGCCTCTGATCGCAGGCGCCGGGGCGTGCGCCTGGTTTTCTGAGCGCAGGCAGATCGGGCGCGTGCTGGCGAGCCTGGCGGCAACGGCCGTCTGCTTTTCCGTGGGACTATTCGCGATCGCCGCCGTGCAAGTCGACCGCCACCAGAACACCGCCCCGTTCGCCGAGAGCATTCGCCGACATTCCGCGCCGGGCGCAGTGCACATCGGCACGTTTCGCTACTTTCGACCGGGGCTTGTCTATTATTGCAACGATCGCGTGGAACAGCTCGCAGACAGCCAAGCCGCCGGCGAATTTCTAAAGGATCCGCTCGGCCAATCTTTTCTTGTCACGACGGAAGCGGAATACGAGCAAATCGCCGCGGGGCTTCCCGTTCGA
>DATGKC010000338.1:0-4512 GCA_035294845.1 Planctomycetaceae bacterium
AAGGGCATGAACGAAGAAGAATTCGACTGGTGCATCGAGCAGACGCTGTATTGGCCGGACGGACAGCCGCTCAACATGATTCTTGACGACGGCGGAGACCTGACCGCGATGGTCTACAACCGGTTTCCCGAATTGCTCTCGGGAATCCGCGGAATTTCGGAAGAGACGACGACGGGCGTTCATCGGCTGTACCAGATGCACGCTCAAGGCAAGCTCACCATGCCTGCCATCAATGTCAACGATTCGGTCACCAAGAGCAAATTCGACAACCTGTACGGTTGCCGCGAATCGCTGGCCGACGGCATCAAGCGGGCCACCGACATCATGGTCGCCGGGAAAGTCGTGGTGGTTTGCGGCTACGGCGACGTGGGCAAAGGTTGCGCCCACGCCATGAAGAGCCTGGGAGCGCGGGTGATCGTGACCGAAATCGACCCCATCAACGCCTTGCAGGCCGCGATGGAAGGCTACCAGGTGACGACGATGGAAGACGCCGCTGCGTTGGGTGACATCTTCGTCACCGCCACCGGCTGCGTCGATGTCATCCGCCGCGAGCACCTCGACGTGATGAAGCACGAGTCGATCGTCTGCAACATCGGCCACTTTGATTCCGAGATCGAGATCGCCTACCTCAAGAATCGCAAGGACATCAAGCGCATCGAGATCAAGCCGCAGGTCGACAAGTTCGTCTACCCCAACGGCAAGGCGGTTCTCGTTTTGGCCGAGGGGCGGCTCGTGAATCTGGGCTGTGCGACGGGCCATCCGTCGTTTGTCATGTCGAACAGCTTCACCAACCAGGTTTTGGCGCAGATCGCCCTATGGGACAAGTCGGCGAAGTTTGAAATCGGCGTTCACATGCTCCCCAAAAAGCTCGACGAAGAAGTGGCCCGGCTGCACCTCGATAAACTGGGGGTCAAGCTCACCCGGCTTTCTCCCAAGCAGGCAGAATACCTCGGCGTCTCGACCGAAGGGCCCTACAAGCCCGAGCATTATCGGTACTAGGACTAGGCGAACGAGATTGTGGCACGGATATCCTTGGGGCCGATCGGTGTCCCCGTGGAGGTGACCTCTTGGCCGGGTCGAACGGAGCCCTTCCTCTTTCGGCACGTGTGCCCCGACTTCAGTTCGTGCCACGGATCCTGCCGGCGCGCCGGCCATTGTGCCATTTTTTCCAGGCCGCCTGATCGAAGCCGAAGTCGTATTCGGTCAGGCGCGAGAGCGCGCTATGGACTTCGGGGTTCTCTTCGTCTCTCTGGAACGTAATCGTCATCATTTCTTTGTCCGGGGTCTGGGCGCGGACAGGTTTTGGTTGGTTCTGCGCGACCAAGGGCATTAACCCCGACGACATCAAATTGAGGGCCAGGCCGGGGGGCATGACCACGTTGGCCGGATCGCCCAATCCCGCATTGCAGAACAAGGGATCGGGATTGGGCACCTCGACGCTGTATTCGTGGCGCGTGACGAGAGCCTCGATCAACTGCGGAACGACGCTCTCTTCTCCGAGGCTTCCCAGCACCGCCGCCGACCGATTGACGATGGCGTTCTGCGAGCTCTTGAGAGCGCGCAGGCAGAGGGGAATGGCGCTTTTTGCGTCCTTGCGGCCGATGGCTTCGATGGCCAAAGTGCGCACCGGCTCGGCATCGTCTCGAATGGCCTGAGCCGCCAGCGCGGCGAGCGGCTTGTCACCCGGGATCCGGGCCATGATCTCAACGAACATCAACCGGTGCTGCGCGTCGGGATCAGATGCGGCGGCGCGCGCCAAGGCCGGCAAGCAATCGGGATCGCGAATGGCGTAAAGTTCCTTCTGCGCCTGTTCCCGGCGCTGGGCGGGACCGGCGGCGAGGCGGCTGGAGAGCTGTTTGATTCGCTTCGACCAGTTCTTTTCCGACTCGTGAGCGCTCTCATGGGCCAGGTCAAGGTCTACGTCGCGCGCCGGGACGTATTTTCCCCTATGTCGGACGAAACCGCGGGAGGCCATCAGCGCGTCCGGCGTAATCCAGCGGCCTTCGTGGCGAACGTGAGCCAGAGCTCGATGGGCCCCCACATGCTCGCCGTCGAGCTCGATCACGCGGTGCAAATGGGCTTCACGTTCTTTCCGAAGCGCCTTCTGGCGGCACCATTCCGCCAGTTCCCATTGATCGGCAATCGTTTCGCCGGCAGATCGGCGGCGCGACTCGTATTCTTCGATGACGGGCCGCCGGCGCACGATCGCTTCGACCTCGTCGCGCGCGACCGTCACGGCAGCGCCCGACAGCGTGCGCATTGAGATTTGCGGCGAGCGCGGCAGCGCCTTCGCCTCGGTGATGAGCGTGCCCCGAATCTCGCCCCCCTCTTTCAGCGTGATGCAATCGGCGCGCAGCAAAGGGGTTCGGCACGCCAGGTAAAGCAGGCATGAGGTCACGATGACCGCGATTTTCATAGACATGTTATCGGCTAACGTTTGCGCAGCCAAAATTTGCACTGAAGCCTTGTGCGAGTCGGCCGTTCACGCCTTCGTGATGACCCGAGCCCAGTGCCCTTCGCGATATTTTCGACCCAACAATTCGTCGGCTCCTGCGTCGTCCAAGAATTGCTCTTGCTCGGGATCGAATTGCAAGACCCGTCCGACTCGCGCGGCGATATTCGCCAGGTGCACCAGCGAGGCCGACAGGAACCCGGCCTTGACGTGGGCGTTGGTTTGCTTCTGCCCGCCCCGGATACAGTCGAAGAAATTCTGATGGTGCGCGGCCAGATCGGGGCCGCCGGTCTTTTCGGCGATCAACTTGTTCCGCGGGCCATACAGCTTCCAGCCCACCGAGTGCCCGATGATCATCATGCCCTTGGTGCCGTAGAAGGCGGCGCCGTTTTCGTACCCTTCTTGAACATACGGCGACCAGATTCGCTGCTCGAAAATGAGCTGTTTTCGGACATTCCTGCCGGGAACGGGATATTCGAAGACGGCGTACTGCGTATCGGGGAACTGTTGATCGTCGTCAAAGAAGTATTTTCCTCCCAGACAACTGATGGTCGAAGGGTGCGTGTCGACGCCCAAGCCCCAGGCGGCCACGTCGATGTCGTGAACTCCGTCGTTGCCGATGTCGCCACATCCGAAGTCGTACCACCAGCGCCAGACTCCGTGCAGCAGATTGGTCCGGTAAGGAACGGCCGGCGCCGGCCCCAGCCAGGCGTCAAAATCGAGGTTAGAGGGTGGGCTGGTGGGCTGGGTCTTGCCGATGGAGCGACGGAGCTGGCTGTTCCAGGCCTTCGAAACGAGCACTTCGCCGATTTCGCCCGAATGGATTCGCTCGATCGCTTCGCGGGCGACGGCGCCACTGCGGGTTTGCGTGCCGACTTGCAGGAATTTTCCGCTGCGCCGCACAGCCTCGACCATGGCCCGGCCCTCGCGGATATTATGGCAACACGGCTTCTCGACGTAGACGTGCTTCCCCGCGCCCAGCGCCAGCACCGCGGCGGGAGCGTGCCAATGGTCGGGCGTGGTGATAAAAACCGCATCCACCGCTCGATCGTCGAGCACTTCCCGCATGTCCTTGCATGCCTTTGGAGCAGCTCCCGAGCGCATTTCAACGTCTTTGGCGGCCGCCGCGAGACGATCGGAATCGACATCGCAAACGTAGGCCACCTTCACGTCTTTTCGCGACGCCAGGGCGCGGGTGTGATTCATCCCCATGCCGCCCGGGCCGATCACCCCGAGCACGAGACGACTGTCCGAAGCGGCCCGCGCCGTCGCGGCGCCTGCCGTCAACACGGCGGCGCCCAATCCGGCTTGCCTCAGAAACTCGCGGCGATTGCTGGCATCCATAAGCGTCTCCTGCATGAGGTTGCGCATCAAGAAGAAACGGACGACCCGGCTCTGCGGATAGATGAACGTTACCCTGTGCACGCGTGCCCGGCAAGCTTCCCGAAGTCTCTCGATCCGCCGTCTTTTTTCCGCCGTGTCTGTTTCCGTGCCAGCAGACATGTCGATAGAATCGCATCTCGCATCGGCGGTTCGAGACTTCCCTTTGAAAAAAGGTTTCATCATGAGACGACTTGCCGCGCTTTTGATTTTGACGTTTGCATTCGTTGGCACGCCGATCGGGCGGGCGCGTGCGGAGGATGCGTTTTTCTTCAAGAGCGGCGACCGGGTGCTCTTCCTGGGCGACAGCATTACCGAGCAGTACCAGTATTCGACCGACATCGAACTGTATCTCACGACCCGCTTTCCCAAGTGGAACCTGTTTTTCCTGAACGCCGGCATCGGCGGCGACACGGCCCAGGGCGGGAACGGGCGCTTCGCGGCTCATGTGCTGGCTGAAAAGCCGACGGCGATTACCATCGATTTCGGGATGAACGACGCCGCCTATGGTCCGTTCGACGCCAATCGCAACAGCATTTACGTGAAGAGCACCGAGGCGATGCTTGCTGCGGCGAAGAATGCCGGCGTGCGCGTCGCGCTCGTTTCCCCGAACGCCGTCGATCGCCGCGTCAACGATCGCTTCAAGCTGTATCTCGAGACGCAAAAGCAATTCTACGAGC
>DATGKC010000339.1:0-5367 GCA_035294845.1 Planctomycetaceae bacterium
GTCGCGGTGAAAACGCCCGCCGAAGCCAACCAGCGTGCCCTCGGCGACCATGCCGACACGCACTGAATGCGTCGACCGAAAGCCCGGCGTGTCGCGGAACAACGGCTGCGGCTCCGACCAGGTTCTCCCGCCGTCGGCCGAACGCGAGAGGCACGTATGATAGTCGAGGCTTTCGGCCGCCTGACCCAGATCAAAGGTCGCCAGGAGTTCGCCGTTTGGAAGCGCTACAAGCGAAGGATGCCAGGCATGCACCGCCCTCAGATGCGGCTTCGGATTGCGAAAAACAAGGCCGGTCGATAGCGATTTGAGCATATTTCCTCTTCGTCGCACAAAAAAACCAACCTGCGAAAACTCGCGATCCGGGCTGGATTCCGGTTGCCGGCCGTCCCTATACTGGAGATGAGGGCACAATTCCGTTTGTCATTTTCTTCACATCGTCTGCCAGCGAATACGCACGAATGACGAAAAACATGATATTTGGATCGATGGGGGCCGCCGGCATTGTCGCCCTGTTGACGATCCTCGACATGACTCTAAAGATTCCGTTCGCCGGGTACAGCCTGACGACCGACATCTTGCTCTTTCTGGCTGCGGGCATCGTCCTTTATCTCTGTTGGGAAACCTATCGTGAGAATCGGTAGGCGTTTGGTGAAAGGCTCGCCGTGAGCAAGAACGGGTTGATCTTAACGTCGCTTGTGGCGGCAATTCCAGGCGCCTTTCTGGCCGTCCAGATGATCATGGCCTTCTTGCGCTACGCGGGAGGGGCGACGCTGTGGACCAAAGGGCTCTCGGCGATGTTGCTTCTCATCGGCGCAGGGCTGGCGGTCATGCCGGTCGGCATATTTCTGTTCGCCGGGCCGAAGCCTGAAAAGAAATCGAAGGAAGCGGAAGATGAGTCTGCCGGCCGCGAAGCTGAAGGCGGCGAATCGGCCGAGAGCGCCGGATTGCGCGGCGCCATGACCGATCCCAACTTGGAGGTCGTCGACGCCGAGGCCGATGACTTCGCGATGACCGGAGAAGTCGTCACCGGCAACGAGCCGGTAGACGAAGACTTCGATTTAGGTTCCGAATTCGAGATGCACGCGTCGCAGCCGGGCTCCGAAGACGAGCTCGCCGCAGATTCCGAATTCGAATTTGAAGAAGAAGAGACGCCCAAACGCAAGAAGAAGTAGCTGGTTCGAACCCTTCGTTCTCTGCAATCGCCGGCTAGCTGCTGGCGCTACGATAACTCTTAAGCGCCAGCATGAAGATGCGGCGCGATAGGTAGAGTCCCACCAGGGCCGCCAGAGCCGTGACGAGGGTGATCCACGAGGGTCTCAGCGCCTTTCCCACCACGACCTCGGCGGGAACGGTAATCACCAGCAGAATCGGGATGACGAACGAGAAGACGGTCCGCAGGACGTTGGCGGCGATCGAGCCGGCGTAAATATCGCGCGGGTAGCGCGCGAATACCGTGATATAGAACCAGAACTCGTAAAGCCCCTGGTTTCGTCCGAACCAGACGCTGGCAGCGGCCAGCACAATCATCAAACTGTAAAAGAAGGCCACGCCCAGCCCTACGAGCCCCAGGTACATCACGAGGTCGATCCAATCGACCGGCCAGCCCAATTCCCTCAAGGCATAGCCCAAAAGCGCCAAAGGCAACAGCAAATGGCACAGCGCGCCAAGATCGAGCTTCTCGAATGAGATCAAGAACTGCGTGTCGATCGGCTTGAGCAGCGCAAAATCGAGGTTGCCGGTGCGAATCAGCTCGCTGAAGTTGGCGCAGTTGGGCATGAAAAACGCCTCGATCAGCGTGTTCACGATCATGCCCGTGGCCATGAAGGCAAAGAACTGGTGCCGCGTCCAGCCGTTCATCTCGCGAACCGAACCGAAAATCAGGCTGAAGAACACCAGTTGCGCCGCGAACCAAAATGCGTTGGTGACGACTTCGATCAGAAAATTCCCGCGAAACGCCATTTCCCGCACCAGCGAATTGCGGAAAAACGTCAGCAGCACCCGTCCATAGTGCGGCCGGGGCGCGCGAGAGGCGGCGTTCAATTCACGTACTCCACGCCGCGCTCTCCTTTTTCGATTTCGCCGAGCACCCAGGTCTTGATGTCGTGCTCGGCCAGACGACGCTGAATGGAATCAGCAGCTCGCGGCCGGGCGACGACGGCAAAACCAATTCCCATGTTGAACACGCGGAACATTTCTTCGCGGTCGATCGTCCCCAGCCGCGCCAACCAGGAAAAAACGGCAGGCGGCTGCCAGGCGCTTCGGTCGATTTTCACCCGGCAATTTTCAGGAAGAATTCGCTGGAGATTGTCGGCGATTCCCCCGCCGGTGACGTGGGCCAGCCCGCCGATGCCCCGGCGATCACGCTTCTTGGCAAGCAGCTCGAGCACGGGTTTGACGTAAACGCGCGTCGGCGTCAATAGCGCAGGGCCCAGCGTCTGCCCCAGTTCGGCGACATGCGCGTCGATTTCGAGTTTCGCCCGCTCGAAGACGGCCTTGCGCACCAGGCTGAAGCCGTTCGAGTGCAGTCCGGAAGATTCCAGTCCGATCACAAGATCACCAGGCTCGATCGCGCGGCCGTCGATGATGCGCCGTCGTTCGACGACACCCACGCAGAACCCGGCCATATCGAAGTCGCCTTGGGCGTAGAGATCGGGCATGACGGCCGTTTCTCCGCCCAACAGGGCGCAGCCGGCCTGTTCGCAACCGGCGCACACGCCGGCGACGAGCCGAGCGATCAGGTCGGGGTCATCTTTGGGAATTGCCAGATAGTCGAGAAAAAAAAGAGGCTCGGCCCCCAAACACAGACAATCGTTAACCGACATGGCGACGAGGTCGATGCCGACGGTTTCATGCGATTGAGCCAGGCTGGCGATTTTGATCTTGGTGCCCACGCCGTCGGTTCCTGAAACCAGCACCGGGTCGTCGTAGTTGCGATCGAATTTCCGCGATTTGCCGATCCGAAACAGGCCGGCAAATCCGCCGGCCAGTTCGATGACGCGCGGCGTGTGCGTCTGCTGCATTAACGCCGGCAGGCGCTGCATGGCCTGGTCATACAGCTTCAGATCGAGGCCGGCGTCCTTGTACGTTAATTGTCGTGCTTTGGGTTTGGCCATAAACGTCGGGCATAGATCGAGTCATGCATGATTTTGCGGAACGCGCATTCGAACAGATTCCCGTGCACCCGACAAGAGACGAGCGAGGTCCCCAAGCGACCGCAGCACCGAGGCACAGGATTGGCCCGCTGCCAGCGAGGTTTGGCCTTTCTCGCCGATACACGCGGGTATTGTCTCTGCACGAATGGGCCGCTATCCTTGCCGATGGGCTTCGCCAAACGTCAGCTCACGAAAGGCAACCAAACATGTCTCGAACCGCCGAATTGTTGGGGCCCAGCGCCAAAACACTGCTCGAGCATCGCTGCCAGACGATTCCCCGCGAAACGCTGCACGCGCCGGGGCCCGACTTCGTCGACCGCATCTTCGCCCCCAGCGATCGAAACGTGCGCGTTCTGGCCAATTTGCAGCGGATGTTTTCGAGCGGCCGGCTGGGAGGCTCGGGTTACCTCTCGATCTTGCCGGTCGATCAGGGAATCGAACATTCGGCGGGCGCTTCATTCGCGAAAAACCCGGCCTATTTCGACCCTGAGAACATCGTCAAGCTGGCGATCGAAGGGGGTTGCAACGGCGTGGCCTCGACCTTCGGCGTGCTGGGCGCGGTCGCGCGACGATACGCCCACAAGATTCCGTTCATCGTCAAAATCAATCACAATGAGCTGCTCACCTACCCGAATAAACATGACCAGATTTTTTTCGGCAATGTCGAGCGGGCGTTCGAGATGGGTGCGGCGGCCCTCGGTGCGACGATCTATTTTGGCTCCGAAGAATCGGCCCGCCAAATCGTCGAGGTGGCCGAAGCATTCGACAAGGCTCACGAATTGGGAATGGCGACAATCTTGTGGTGCTACTTGCGGAACCCCAAATTCAACGCCGACAAAGATTACCACCTCGCCGCCGACCTCACCGGCCAGGCCAACCACCTCGGCGTCACGATTCAAGCCGACATCATCAAGCAGAAACTTCCGGAAAACAATGGTGGCTTTACGGCGCTGAAGTTCGGGAAGACCTCGCCGCTCGTGTACGAAAAACTGACGACCGATCATCCCGTCGATCTATGCCGGTATCAGGTGGCCAACTGTTATATGGGGCGAATGGGCCTCATCAATTCCGGCGGCGCCTCTTCGGGCGAGTCGGATCTGGCCGAGGCCGTGCGAACGGCCGTCATCAATAAGCGCGCAGGGGGCATGGGGCTGATCAGCGGTCGCAAGGCGTTCCAACGGCCGCTTGCTGATGGAGTGAAACTGCTGAACGCGATCCAGGATGTGTATCTTGACCCGCAAGTGACGATTGCGTAATGCAATCTGGTCACCGGCCTGGCGCAAACGGATGTTCGCCGCCAGACATGCCTGCCAGCCGAACGACGAGCAAGCGCTGAATCGGATAGTCGTTTTCAGAAGACGGCGCAGCCTCTTCGCCGGCTGCCGCCTCATCCAGTTCTTGTGGCGCCTGGAGCGCTGCCGGACCTCGGAAGAATAACTGACCCAACGTCCCCGAAGCGCCGTCGTCAGCCGTGACGACGGCCATCTCTCCGATGCTCAACTTTACGTCGAATCGCTGGAGAAAGAACGAATCGGTCCGTTGGCCGTATTGCGGCTCCCAGCCTGCCGCCCCCACGTCGGGACGCAACTGTTCCTGGCCGTGATGCACCTGAGGCATGAATTCGAGCCGCGCCCACCCGTCTTGAAGGCGGACGGCACGTATCCGAAATTTGCAGACGGCGTTTTCGAAGCGGCGCAATTGGGACTGTCGCCCCTGCGAAACGTCGACCGTGCATTCGGGGTAAGGCCGGCTGACTTGAATGTCGGTCTCGCTCCCGGAAACGAGAACGCAGCGTCGGCCGACCCATTGCTTCGTCTGTTCTGCCTCGGGCTCGTAGGCAAAATCGGTTTGCAGGCCCAACATGCGCTGCAGAGCAATCGGCGGATTGGCGCCGACTGTTCCCGCACGAAACCCGTTCTGCCGCAAAGCAGCGCGCGTTTCGGCGTCGACGGCGCCTACCTGGTCGATGTTTCGCCACAAATCTTCGCCCAATAACCGATCGCCGACGGGCCGTTCGACATAGACCACGTCGAGCTGAATCGCTCCCGGCGGAGGCTTGAGCGGCGGAAGATTGCCAGAGCTCGATTGGGTAAGGGGAAGCGGCTTGTCGAAAACGGAACAGCCCGACGCGCCCGCGATCAGGGCAAACGCGAAAAGGCAGCCGCGGCCGAAGCGCGGGCGGCTGGTGCGGGTCGTGTCGGCAGACAAACACGGG